>NC_008347.1:1787500-1995000 GCF_000014745.1 Maricaulis maris MCS10
TCAGGGCCGCTGCGCCGTCAACGGCCAGCACACCCTCGCCGGCGTCGAAACCAACCCGGTCGGCATCCAGCCGACGGGCCGCGTCGTCCAGATCGACCAGGCGTGCAGGTCGGCTGATGCCGAGCCAGGCATTGATCAGGACCATGACACTGACGCCGAGAACAGACCCGGCCAACAGATAAATGAGCGACATCACACAGCTCCGCGTCCAACGAAAACGGGCGGGACCCGAAAGGTCCCGCCCGCGATCATACGCTTATTTGAACGTTGTTCACTAGCCGCGAACACGCAGGGTGATGCCGTAGGTCTGCGGATCACCCGGATAGGCGTTGTAGCTGGTGCCGAGATAACCAACCGACGGGAAACCGCCCTTGGTGTAGTTCTCGTCAAAGATGTTCCGGCCCCAGAGCTGGACTGCCCAGGCACCGTCATCGGCGCCCAGCGTCACAGATGCGTTGTAGAGCTGGAAGGCATCCTGGTTGGCGAAGGGACGCGGGTCCTGGCTGGTCGTGTGACCAAATTCGGACACGTGGTTCATCTCACCGCGCCAGGACATTTCCATGCCCTCGCCGAGCTGATGCGTGTAGGTCGCCGTCAGCGCGCCGAGGAACTCGGAATTGCCGCGGTCACGACCAGACAGGTCGTTGAACAGGGCCGTCACGCCAGCGCCATTGGTGCGCTCGGCACCCGGTACGCAGAGCGCGAAGTCCGGATCGGTCGCATCGAAGCTGTCCGGGCAAGGCGCGTAGAGATATTCGCCATACTTGCTTTCGAACAGATAGGTGAAGCCACCGGTGATCAGGAGATTGTCGGTCGGAGCCCACTGACCTTCGAACTCGATACCGGACACTTCGATCGAACCGGCATTTTCCAGAGCAAAGCCGTTGCCGACGAAGTTGTTGGTCTGGAAATCGGTCACTTCCTGGCGGAAGTAGGCAGCCGCATAGACAAAGCGGCCGTCATCGAATGAGCCCTTGGCACCGAACTCGATGTTTTCCGCGGTTTCTTCCTCGAACTCGAACACGCCGGTGAAGGCGGCATTGGTCGAGACGTTGAAGCCACCCGGCTTGTAGCCCGTCGCGTAGGACGCATAGACGTTGAACGTGTCGGACACATCGTAGGACAGGATGATGTTGCCCGAGAAGTTCGAGTCATTGCGCGAGGTCGGGAAGTTGCCCGCATTGACCGGCGGGAAGTTCTGGAAGGCAGTGAAGCCCAGCAGCGGGTTCAGGGCCGGATTGGCGGCCTGGGCTGCGGTCAGCGGCGAGGTCGGCGAGATGCCGAGCGCCAGCAGCGTGTTCAGCAGGGTCGGGTCGCCGCCAATGGCTTCCGCCTGAGCCTGACCGAACAGGATGGACGGGACCAGATAGGCACAAGCGTCACCGCCGATGACACCGAACAGGCCCGGATCACAAGTGCCTGGCGTCACCAGACGCAGATCCTGCGCAAGGTCGGCAAAGGAGAAGGCCGACATCGGATCGGGCTGGTTGATCGCCGTCACCATTTCCTTGTCTTCGTCGGAATAACGACCACCGATCGTGACCGTGAACTGGTCGGTCAGATGCCAGTCGACCGTACCGAAGGCCGACCAGGCCGTCGTGTCATACTGGTAGCTTTCCGAGATCAGGCCATGTTGGGTGGAAATGAAGCCTTCCGCCGGGGTCGTCGGCAGGGCGCCATTGCCCGATGCCAGCGGCACGAAACCGCCAACGCCGGCGGCCTGGTTCATGTCGAGGAAGATCTCGAGCAGGGACACACCACCCGTGCCGGCCGGAAGACCGAAGGACGCGACGAGGTCCGCAACAGAGCCAGCCGAAGCCGCGTCGAAGAAGGTCCGCGCATCGGCACCATAAGGCGTCGAGTTGTCGTAGCTCAGCTCGTTATTGTAGTAGAAGCCGCCAAACATCCAGTCGACCGCATTGTCGCCCGTGGAGGTCACACGGAACTCCTGGGTGAAGCTGTCATACTGGTTCTGGATCGAACGCAGGCTGATCAGGTCCAGATCCGAGAAATCGGCGTCGAAGATCTGGTCTTCGTCATACTGGCGGTAGGCCGTGATCGAGGTGAAGGTGAAGCCGTCAAAGTCATGCTCGATCTGGGCCGAGATGCCTTGCGTGGTCAGATCGGTATTCAGGTCACCATCAATGGCAATCGTGTCGCCGCCATTGACGTCAGCCGGAACGGCCGTGCCGCCGAGGCCGACGAGAGCGCCAAGGTCGATCGGGTCATAGAAGGCGAACGGAGCCGCACAGCAATTCTCGTCAAGCTGACCCCAGTCGGCGATGATGCGGACTTCGGTATTGTCGCTCGGGTTGAACAGCAGCTGGCCGCGGAAGCTCATGCGATCGCGGTTATTGGCCTCACGCCCGTCAACGACGTCGATATAGCCGTCATTCTGGTGGATATTGCCGTCGAGGCGGAAAGCCATGTTGTCGGACAGCGGACCGGTCACGGTGCCGCGCGTCTGGCGCATGCCGTAATTGCCGACCGTCACTTCACCGGCATAGTTGAAATCAAAGTCCGGCGCCATCGTGATGACGCTGACAACACCGGCCGGCGTGTTGCGGCCGAAGATGGTGGACTGCGGGCCACGAATGACCTCGATGCGCTCAACCGACATCAGGTCGTTGATCGCAGAGCCCGAACGCGGGCGGTAGACACCGTCAATGAAGACGCCGACGGACGGCTCGAGGCCGGGGTTGAAGCTGGACGTACCGATACCGCGAAGATTGAACTCGGTATTGGTCGATGTGGCGAACTCGGACACGCGAAGCGCCGGAACGAGGGTCTGCAGGTCAGCGGCATCGCGGATTTGCGATTGCTCGAGCTGCTCGCCGGTGACGACGGCGACAGAAACCGGCGTGTCCTGAAGCGTCTGTTCGCGCTTTTGGGATGTCACGGTAATCACGTCGACCTGGGCCATTGCGCTACCCGCAAAAAGCCCGCTCAAAATTGCCGTCGTGCCCATCGCGACGGCTTTGGAAAACAGTTTCATTGGAATTTCTCCCCTGTGGCGCGGTTTTATTAGCCAACCATTCCGCGCATCTGTCCAATATATGAACACCGCTCGACACCTCTGTCAGCCGGTTTATCCCAGTCCCGCAAAAAACATGCCCGGCCTGATGCACGGATACCTCACCCAGTGTTTTGAATTTCCGTCAACAATCTGGCTCTTTTCTCCCGTCGCAACTCTGATACGTTAGAGAGTGAACAGCGTTCAAATCGCTGTCATGGGGAGAGAAATGAAGAAAATATTCATTGGGTTAGCGGTGATTATGGGCGCCGCCATCATCATTGGCGCAGGCTGGTTCTACCGGCCCTGGTCGGACTACTCACCCGCGGAAATCCAGGCGGCCACGCAGCCTGAACGTCTCGTGGAAACATTTTCAAACATGGGAGATGTCTTCCCCTATCGCGCGATAAATTCAACCGAATCGGCGCGGGAGTTGCAGCGAAACCTTCAACCCGCGACCGTCGGCTACCGCCTGGGCGATGCCGACCGGACCGTCGAAGACTGGATGGACGATAGCGACACCACCGGTTTGATGGTGATCCACAATGGCGAGGTCGTGCACGAGATCTACCGCCTCGGCGCCGATGCCGACACCCGGCACACGTCCTGGTCCGTCGGCAAGAGTTTTGTGGCCACCCTCATCGCCATGGCGATGCAGGACGGACGCATCGCCAATCTCGACCAGAGCGCCGAGATGTTCGCCCCGCAATATGGCGGCTCCGACTATGGCGACACGACACTGCGCCATCTCCTGATGATGTCGGCGGGCATGGATTTCGAGGAAGACTATAACGCGCCCAATTCGGACATCCGCCGCCTCTTCCTCGGTGCAAACATCTATGGCCAGAATATTGATGGCCTGGTCAGCGAAATCGAGCGCAATCGTGCGCCAGGCGAGGACCTGCACTATGTCAGCGCCAACACCCAGGTGCTCTCGGCCGTGGTTCGCGGTGTCTATAACGACAATCTGGCCAATATCGTCCAGGAACGGATATGGCAGCCGCTGGGCATGACCGGCGAGGCTTACTGGAACCAGAACATCCCTGGCGAGAATGGCATGGCGATCGGCTATTGCTGCCTCAATGCCACGCTGGAAGATTATGCCCGCTTCGGGCAATTCTACCTGCAGGACGGTATCTGGGATGGCGAGCGCCTGCTGCCCGAAGGCTGGGTCACCCAGGCCACACGCCCGAACGCCCCGTTTCAGGAAGCCGGCCCCAATTCGGTCTACCCCCATCGCGGCTATGGCCTGCACTTCTGGGTCCCGGAAAATCATGACGGCGAATACTTCATGGCCGGCGTCTACGGCCAGTATGTGTGGGTGGATGAACGCCGCAATGTCGTCATAGCCCGCACCGCGGCCGACACCGAATGGGGTGGCCGGACCGAAGAGTCGATCATCGCCATGCGCGCCCTCGCCGCCCATTACGGTGACGCTGTGACGGCAGAACCGACCCCGGTCGAGCCGGTCATGCAAGAGGACGAGACTGGAGGCGAAGATGAGCAGGACTGATTACGACTATATCATCTGCGGTGCCGGCTCGGCCGGCTGCACTGTCGCCGAACGCCTGTCCCGGGATCCGTCGGCATCGGTCCTGGTGCTGGAGGCCGGCGGCTCCGACAACAGCCCGATCATCCGCACCCCGATGCTGCTGCAATACGCGGTGACCGGCGAGCAGTTCAACTGGGGCTATTGGACCGAGCCGCAAAAACACCTCAACGACCGCAAACTCCTGTGGCCGCGCGGCAAGACGCTGGGCGGCTCGTCCTCGATCAATGCCATGCACTATATGCGCGGCGCGAAAGAGAATTACGACGAGTGGGAAAGCGCCTATGGCGCCGAGGGTTGGGGCTGGGAGAACGCCCTGCCCGCCTTCAAGGAAGTCCAGAACCAGACCCGCGGCGCCAGCGATCTGCATGGCACGGGCGGCCCGCTCTGGGTCCAGGACATTGCGCCCCTCAACCCGCTGACCCAGGACTTCCTGAAAGCCGCAGACCAGCTGCAATACAAGCGCAATGACGACTTCAACGGTCCGCAACAGGAGGGTTTTGGCCCCTACCAGGTGACCCAGAAGGGTCACAAGCGCTGCTCGGCCGCCGACGCCTTCCTGAGGCCAGCCCTGGAACGCGAGAATTGCAGCGTCCAGACCGGCGCCCTGGTCCATCGCGTCGTCATCGAGAATGGCCGCGCCACCGGCGTCGAGGTCGAGATCGAGGGCGAGGTCCGCTTGATCAATGCGCGCAAGGAAGTCGTCCTGTCCGGTGGCGCAATCAATTCGCCCCAGACATTGCTTCTGTCGGGCATCGGCCCGGCCGACGAATTGCGCGAGGCCGGGGTCAGTGTCGTGCACGACCTGCCCGGTGTCGGCAAGAATCTGCAGGACCATCTCGATGTCACGGCCCAGGTCTGGACCAAGTCATCGACATCGATCGGCAATTCCCTGCGGTCCCTGCCTACCCACATGTATATGGTGGCGCGCTGGGCGCTGCGCGGCGATGGCCCGTTCACGGTCAATCCGGTCCAGGGCGGTGCCTTCATCAAATCGGCTTATGCTGACGACCTGCCCGACCTGCAACTGGTCTTCATCCCGGCGATCTCGAACCCGCACGGTGTTGAAAAGACGAGCGGTCACGGCATCACCCTGCATGTCTGCCAGCTCTATCCCAAGAGCCGGGGCGAGATCCGGCTGAAGACCACTGACCCCACCGACCATCCGGCCATCCAGCCCAATTATCTCGGCGAAGACTTCGATCTCGACGTGATGACCGACGGGCTGGCCAAGGTGCGCGACATTCTCAATGCGCCGGCCTTTGACCATGACCGTAAGGAAGAGCGTTATCCCGGTGCCGACATTACCACCATGGACGGGCTGCGTGAGGATGTGAAAGCGCGCGCCGAAACGCTCTATCACCCGACCTCGACCTGCGCGATGGGATCGGGCGAACTGGCCGTCACCGACAGTCGCTGCCGGGTCCGCGGCGTCGACGGGCTGCGCGTCATCGACGCCTCCGTCATGCCCCGACTGGTCGGCGGCAATACCAATGCACCCACGATCATGATCGCCACCCGCGCGGCCGTCATGATCGCCGAAGACAACGCCTGAGGAGCCCATCATGAGTGAAGCCGAAGCCAAGCAGATCGAACGCATGAAATCCCTCCTGGCCAGCCAGAAGTCGGCCTTCCGGGCCGAGCGGCACCGCCCGATCGACAAGCGCAAGGCCGATCTCGACCGGCTTGCCGATCTGTGTCGCAAAAACGCCGATGCCATCGCCGATGCGATCAGCCAGGACTTCGGCAACCGGGCGAGGCAGGAAAGCGTGATCGCAGAGCTCGCCTTCGTCATCCAGGATGCCGGCCATGCCAAGAAGCATCTCGGCAAATGGATGAAGACCCGAAAGGTCGGCGTTCCGCTGACCCTGGCACCGGGCTCGGCCAGCATCCGCCGCGAACCAAAGGGCGTGGTCGGGATCGTCTCGCCGTGGAACTACCCGTTCCAGCTGGCGATGGCGCCCTTGGTCGCGGCCCTGGCTGCGGGTTGTCGGGTCATGATCAAACCGTCCGAATACACACCGGCGACGGGCGAGATCATGAAGTCGCTGCTCGCCGAGGCCTTCGAGGAAGACCATGTCACCGTGATCACCGGCGGGCCCGCTGTCGGCGAGGCCTTCACCAAGCTGAAATTCGACCATCTCTTCTATACCGGATCGACCCAGGTTGGCCGTCTGGTGGCCATGGCCGCCGCCGACAACCTGGTCCCCGTCACGCTGGAACTGGGCGGCAAGTCACCGGCCATCGTCACACCGTCCTACCCGCAGGACGCTGCTGCCAAGTCGATCGGCTGGGGCAAATTCTTCAATGCCGGCCAGACCTGTGTCGCGCCGGATTATGTGCTGGCGCCCAATGGTTCGGAAAAATCACTCGGCGAAGCCATCATCAAGGTCGCGCAGCACCAGTTTGACGATTCCGCCACCGACGACGCCTACACCGCGATCGTCTCGGACCGTCATTATGAGCGCCTCAACGGCATGATCGAGGAAGCCCGCACCGGTGGCGCCGAGATCCTGCAGCCCAAGCATGACGCCGAGGCCGCCAGGGCCGGCCGCAAGATCCCGCCGACCGTCGTCATCAACCCGCCGGCCGACAGCCGCCTGATGACCGAGGAAATCTTTGGGCCTGTCCTGCCGATCATCGGCTATTCCGAGCTAGACGCCGCCACTGATCATGTCGCTGACCGCGACCATCCGCTGGCGCTCTATGTCTACTCGACCGACAAGACCGAAGCCGAACGCGTGCTCGACAACACCATGTCGGGCGGTGCCGGGGTCAATATCAACCTGCTCCACCTGTCGGTGCCGGACCTGCCCTTCGGCGGCGTCGGCGCCTCCGGTCAGGGCAGCTATCACGGCGAGCATGGCTTCTTGACCTTCACGCATGAGCGCTCGGTTTTCCGCACCGGTAAATGGCACCCGTCCCGCCTGCTTGCTCCTCCCTATGGCAAGATGTACGAAACCGTCGCCAAGAAGCAGATGAAATAGGCGTCAAATGACGGGACAACTGGCGGGCAAACGCGCCCTGATCACCGGCTCCAGCCACGGCGTCGGCCTGGCAGCAGCCCATATGTTCGCCGCCCAGGGCGCGGAAGTCGTGCTGCACGGCAACCAGAACATGGCCGATGCCGACCAGGCCGTGCAGGCCATCGGCCCGGCGGCGCTGGGCGCGGTGCAGGCAGATCTGGCGCTGCCGGGCGCTGGGCGCGATCTCTATGACGCTGCCCTGCACCTGGCCTCGGGCCGGCTCGACATCATCGTCAACAATGCCGGCATCCACTGGGCCAGCCCGCTCGACAGTTCCGACAGTGACTGGGAGACCAGCTGGGCGACCACGCTGCAGGTCAATCTGATGGCCGTCGCTGACCTCTGCCGCGCGGCGATACCCGAAATGGTCGCTTCCGGCGGCGGATCGATCATCAATATCGCCAGCCGGGCCGGCTATCGCGGCGAAGACCGCAACCACATGGCCTATGGCGCCTCCAAGGGCGCGCTATTGTCATTGACCAAGACCATTGCCCGGCAATGGGGCGGTGATGGTGTTTATGCCTATGCACTGGCGCCGGGCTGGATCGATACCCGCATGGGACCGCAGCACGAGGAAGACCGCGCCCGCGCCAAGGCCGAGATTCCCATCGGCGAACTGGCCCATCCCGACGAGATTGCCGCCATGTGCGCCTTCCTCGCCTCCGGTGCCTGCCGCAGTGCGACGGGTAGCTGTATCGACATCAATGGCGCCAGCTACGTCCGGTGACACGGCACACTGCCCGGCTTGTATGATTTTGAACGCTGCGGCGACGAGGTCAGCCGCCAGATTGTCGATCAGGAGTATCGACAGCCAGCCGTCGCGATCCGGATGATATTTCACCGCCCAGCGGCACCCTCATCCAGCCCGATGCAGGGCTATCACCGGCGCCCGACCTAGAATTTGCCGTATGCGCCTGCCGACCGCCGGGACAGGGCTGATCGGGTCGGTGTATCGGCCCAGCTCGGGCCACTATCGGCGTCGATGCCACCGTTGATTTCGCAAATCTGGCAGGCATGAAAAACATCAAGGAGTTGCGCTCCCAACAACATGATGTCGAAGGGCTTCGCGATGACAGCCTGCGCACCGCTGGCCATCAACTGCTTCCAGTTGGCCGTGTCCGAGCGTGCGGTGAGAAAAACAATGGGAACCTGTTCCCCCTCCGGCGTTGCCCGGATTTCGCGCATGGCATCCAGGCCGGTCATTTTCGGCATCAAATGATCGAACAGGCAAAGGTCGTAGGTGCCGGTCCGGAACATTTCGACGGCCTGGCGAGCATTGGAAGCATGCGCCACGTCGAAGCCGGAAATCGCCTGCAGGGAAAATTTGATGAGATCGGCATTTGCTTCGATATCCTCGAGAAGCAAAATCCGTTTCAACATCTTGACCATCAAAACACTCCCTGAGTCCGACCCGGTTGGCGACATGAGCTGTGAAATTCAACTTCCTTTCCCGGATTGAAACTATGGTTAAGACAAAATTGCACAATACAGGCATGAGCAGAAGCGAAATACTAAACTGTTTTAATTCATACTGTTGCAGGTAATTTTGCGAACGAAATTCAGGGTAATAAAGTATACTATCTCACCTTTTCCCGATTTGGATGGTGAAACCGGGCGCTCTACACGCCCCCCGGACGGTGCTGAGTCGCAGCGGGCGCAAGAAGCGGGTGGCCAAGCATCACGACGCATCCACATTGCAATGCGAACCACGCAAGGAGATGCCGCGATGACCCGGATCAAAAAAGCCAAGACCTTTGCCGCCCTACACCGCCGCGGCGACCCTCTCATCCTGTACAATATCTGGGATGCCGGCAGTGCCGCGGCCGTTGCCGGCGCAGGCGCCAAGGCCCTGGCCACGGGAAGTCATTCGGTTGCCGAAGCGCAGGGCTGGCCCGACGGGGAACACCTGCCACTGGACATATTGCTGGCCGTCGTCTCCCGCATTACCGCAATCAGCGACCTGCCGCTCAGTGTCGATTTTGAAAGCGGCTTTGCTCGCGAACCCGAGCGAATATCCGCCAATGTTGCCCGCCTCCTCGAGACCGACGCGGTCGGCATTAATTTCGAGGACCAGCTGATCGGCGGCCAGCCGGAGGGTGATCTCTACCCAATCTATCCGCTGGAAGAACAGGTTACCCGCCTGCGTGCCGTACGCGCTGCCGCCGACGCAGCCGGCGTTCCGCTCTTCGTCAATGCCCGTACGGACCTTGTCCTGCGTCAGGGCGATATCAGCCAACACCCTGCATTGATCGGTGCCGTGATCGAACGCGGCCAAGCCTATGCCGAAGCCGGCGCCACCGGTTTCTTCGTGCCGGGCCTGGTCACCCCCGACCTGATCGGCCGCGTGGTCGAGGCGACAAGCCTGCCGGTCAATCTGATGACCAAGCCGGGCATGCCAGACACCACCACACTGGCTGCCCTCGGTGTCGCCCGCATCAGCCACGGCCCCTTCCCTTATTGGCGCGCCATGGCGCAGGTGCGCGATTGGGCTGCCGAGGCGATGGAGTAAGGGCGTGGCGCGCCCCGCCTGTCGGGCGTAAAAATGGCTCATGCTGCAGCCATGCTCATCGGACATGACCCTGTTCGGGGTTGTGCTCCCAGCCCAGCACGGGCAGATAAGGGCCAATCGCCGCGACTTGCGGCGCGCCATCCCGGCCTTCAACCTCACCAGGGACCGATTTAGTTTGAAAAACTACGCAAATCCGAGCTTCGCCGACCGCAACAAGAATGCCGCCGAGGCCAAGAAGAAGCTTCTGGAAAAATTCAAGAATGCGCCGAAACCTGACGAGGCGCAGCTGGCCGCCCGTCGCGCCGAACGCGAAGCCGCCGACAAGGCCCGCGAAGCGCGCCGCATTGAGCGCGAACGCGTGAAGGCCGAGGAAAAGGCCCGCAAGGAGGCTGAACTCGCCGAGAAGGCCGCAGCCGAACTCGCTGCCGAAAAAGCCGCTGCCGACGCCCTTGTGGCCGAAGAAGCCGCCAAAAAGGCCGCCCGCGACGAGCGCTACGCCGCCCGCAAGGCCCGCAAGCGCTGAGTCTTTAACGATCCGAGACGGCGCTTCTTCTCCCCGGCCGGGGAGAAGTGGCCCGCAGGGCCGATGAGGGGCGGCGCGTCAGCGCCCATCGAGATTCTTTCTTGCGCCGCGCCGCGGCGCGCCCCTCACCCCCTGCGCGCTTTGCGCGCCGGGACCTCTCCCCGGTCGGGGAGAGGCAGGCAAGACGTCTCCCTACTCCGCCGCCACAGCCTGTTGCCCAGCCCGATAGACCGTGCCCGGCATGGCGCCGGTGAGCTTGCCCTCTTCCATTACCACCTCACCGGCGACAATGGTCGCGACATAGCCGGTCGCGCCTTGCAGCAGGCGTTGACCGCCGGCGGGCAGATCACGTTCCATGTGGGGCGGTTCCATCTGCAGGCGGTCGAGATCGATGATGTTGATATCGGCCTTCAGGCCCTCGCGTAGATATCCGCGGTCGGTCATGCCCATATAGTCGGCCTGGGCGCCGGTCAGCATGCGGACCACGCGGGGCAGGTCGAGCTTGCGGCCACGTTTGCGGTCGCGGGTCCAGTGGGTCAGCATGTAGGTCGGCATGGAGGCATCGCAGACCGTGCCGACATGGGCGCCACCATCGGACAGGCCATAAAGCGCCTGCGGGTGCTCCATCATCTTGAGCACATTGTCGTAATTGAGCTCTGTATAGTTATAGAGCGGCAGATAGATCAGCTCGTGACCATCGCGCTCCAGCAGGGTGTCATAGACCATCTCCATCAGCGAGACGCCTTTCGACCGTGCCCGCGCCGCCAGGGAGTTTTCGCCGGACTGCTCATAGTCGGGCGGATTGCCGAGCTGGAAGAATTTCTCGGCGACGAACTCAATATGCTCCATCAGCATGTCGGCCAAAGGCGGCACGGACGAACCCGGACCCGACAGCTTGTCGGTCGTCTCGGACAGGATCTGCGCCTTGAAGGCCGGGTCCTTCATCCGCGTCACGCGCTCGTCCAGCGGCAGGTCGGCGATGGTCTTGTAGCTGGGATAGCCCATGAAGGGGTGGAAGGTGCAGTTGAAACCCAGGAAAACGCCGATGGCGCGCGGGGCGACCTGCATGCGGGCGTCGACGCCCTCGTCTTTGAGTGTCTCCGTGCGCTCGATCAGCTTGAGCCACTGATCCGGCGCGAAATCGCGCTGCATGAGCGAGAATGAGAAGGGTCGGCCGGAGGCCTTGGCGTAGTCGGCAATGATGCTCCACTCATCGTCGAAATCCTGCTCGCCGCGCTCCAGATTGAAGTCGGACACGGCTTGCACAACGCCGAAGTCGAGGCCGTTGAAGGCCTTCGCGATACCGGTCAGCTCCTCGCGGGTGGATTCCGAGGACGGGGTCCATTCGCCGTCAGCGGTCTTGTGGACATCCGAGCGCCCGGTCGCGAAACCGACGGCGCCCGCTTCCAGCGCTTCGCGGGTCAGGCGGCGCATTTCGGCGATGTCGGCGTCATTGGCCGGCTCGGAATGAACAGCCCGGTCGCCCATCACATAGACGCGCAGCGGATCGTGCGGGACCATGGCGGCGATATCGATGGTGCGCGGGATTTTCGACAGGGCGTCGAGATAGTCGGGGAAGCTTTCCCAGTCCCAGGTCAGGCCTTCATGAAGCGCGGTGCCGGGAATGTCCTCGACGCCTTCCATCAGCTTGATCAGCTTGTCGTGATCGGCCTCGCGCACCGGTGCAAACCCGACGCCGCAATTGCCCATCACCGCGGTGGTGACACCATGATCGATCGAGGGCCGCAGCATGCCGTCCCAGCTCGCCTGGCCGTCATAATGGGTGTGGATGTCGACAAAGCCCGGTGTGACCAGCTTGCCGGTCGCATCGATGGTGCGGGCCGCCTCGCCCAGATCCTGGCCGATGGCGGCAATGCGCCCGTCCTTGATGGCGATATCCGCGGTAACCGGCGCAGCGCCGCTGCCGTCATGGATCTGACCGCCCGTAATCTTGAGATCAAACATGTCTGCCTCCCGTTATGAGTCACGCTCTCTGGCGTGTGCGAGGAGTGTCCGTGAATCCATCCAGCGGAACAACCCCGCAACCAGTGATCCACCCACCAGGTGCCAGATGCTCCAGGTGCCGATAATGGCCGCGGCACCGCCGACACCTTCGAACTGGCTCAGGAGGATGACCAGGCCAAGCCCGGAATTCTGGATGCCGACTTCAAAGGTCAGGGCCCGGCGGCGGGCCGCTTCCATGCCCATGGCACGCCCGCCCAGCCAGCCAAGCGCGAAGGCAGACCCATTATGGAGAACGACGATGGGGATGATGATAGCACCGGTGGCAAGGATCAGGGCCCAGTTCTGGACGATGCCGACGACGACCAGCAGCGCGATACAGGCCAGCGCCAAGGGACCGAGGACCGCTGCCAGGCGACCCGCCAGGGCTGGACGCCACTGATTGAGCGCCATGCCCAGGATCAGGGGAACTGCGAGCAGAACCGCCGTCTGCGCAAAAAAGGGCAAAGGGTCGACGTCCAGCGATCGGACCAGCGCACCGGCCGGCGCATAGAGCCCGGACCAGAACAGGATTGAAAGCGGGGTCATGATCGCTGAAGAGACGCTGGAAATGGCCGTCAAGGTGACCGAGTAGGCCGTATTCCCGGCGGCCGCGCGGGTCAGCAGGTTGGAGACATTCCCGCCCGGACAGCTCGCCACGATCAACATGCCCAGGGCGATGCTGGCCGGCGGCGACAAGAGGAGGATAAGGCCAAGGGTCAGCAGGGGCAGGCCAACCAGCTGGACCGCGACCCCACCCAGCACGCGACCAGGTTGGCGCCGTATCAATGCGAAGTCTTCCAGCCTCAGCGTCAACGCGACCGAGAACATCATCACAAAGAGAATCGCGGCGATCCCCAACCGCGATTGGTCATCAACTATTACCTGCAATTGGTCGATCGCGCTGGCGTCCATAAAGGCATGTCCTGTCAATAACTTGTCACACTCACGAAAACCGGAAATGCCTGACCAATCAGGCGCTAACCAGTTGTCATGTCAACATAAGGGTCGCCAAAATCATCACAGCCTGTATCCTGATAGGGTTGTATTGTGCGCGTCAATTTCCGGTTTTCCGGACGGGGCGCACGATGACCGCAGGGACAATATCTCGCCTTGGGGGCAGGATGCTGTGGTCATTTTTTTGTTTATCGAGCAGGTCGCACGGGCAGTGACCAGGTGTTTGGGGGACCGTAATGGGTCGAAAACGTTTTGATGAAATGTCGTGCGCAATCGCGCAGACGCTGAATCAAGTGGGCGATTGGTGGACGCTGCTGATTGTACGCGACGCCATGAAAGGCGCGCGGCGCTTCAGTGATTTCCATGAGAGCACGGGTATCGCGAAAAACATTCTGACGGACCGTCTCAACAAGCTTGTCGAGAACGGAATCATGGTGCGCGAGGAAGTCGGTGTCCGGGGCCAGCGTCAGGAATATGTCCTGACCGAGCGCGGTGAAGCGCTGTTCCCGATCCTCATGGCGATGCAGCAATGGGGCGATAAGTGGGTTTATGGCGAGAAGGAAGTTCCGCTGGAGGTCTATGACGTCCGTACCGGCGAGCAGCTGGCTCCCATGGCCGTCGCCAATCAGAGCGGCGAGCAGGTCAGCCATCGCGATATTGCCGGTCGCGACCCGAATGGACGCGCCATCCGCGAAGCTGGCTGACACGGCGGATTACGCCCAGGCCCATTCGCGATTGGCGAATCAGGGCAAAAATTGTCCACTTCCCTCGCGTGTGACCTTGAGCGTTGCACGCGGGAGGAAGGGACACTTGACTGCCAGACGCCCCCTGAAATCACTGATCTTGCACATCGTACTGTGCGCCATGGCCGTCGGAGCCTGTGGCGCGCCACAAACGCGTGATGTGACCACCGCCGACCGCCGCTATGCGGGCCAGTTGGTCGAGCGGCTCGCGGCGGCCAGTCCCGGCGACATCATCGACATCCCGGAAGGCGTGTTCGCCTTTGACCGGACGCTTGTCGTCGCAGCCGACAATCTCATCCTGCGCGGTCAGGGCGCTGATCGCACCATCCTGTCCTTCCAGGATCAGGTCATGGGATCGCAGGGCGTGCGGATCACCGCGAACCGTGTCTCCCTTGAAAGCCTCGCGATTGAAGACCCGGTCGGTGACGGTGTTTCAGTGCTTGGCAGCGACGGCGTCGGAATTCGTGGCGTCCGCGTCGAGTGGACCGGGGGACCGGCTGCCGACAATGGCGCTCACGGGATCGCGCTTGATGAGGCCAGCAACATCCTCATCGAAGACAGTATTGCCATCGGAGCCGCCGTGGCCGGCCTTCATCTCGGCCAGTCGCGCAATGTCGTCGTGCGCGGCAACCGCACCGAATCCAATCTTGTCGGCATACAGGTCGAAAACACGATCGGCGCCGACCTGCATGACAACGCGGCCACCCGGAACACGGCCGGCATCCTCGTATCGAGCACGCCGGGACAGGGGCAGGTCGGTCGGATGACGCGGATATTCCACAATCATCTCTTCGCCAACAATGTCGACAACCCCGCCCCTGCCCGATCCCCGCTCGCCGCACTGCCCGCTGGTTCCGGCATTGTCCTGAGCGCCAGCGACCAGGTCGAGATCTTCGGCAATGTCATCGCCGACAATCGCACCGCCAATATGATAATCACGGCGCGCCAGTCGACCGGCTTGCCAGCGACCTCCCCGCCGGATGGATTTGATCCCTATCCCGAAGCCATCCACATTCACGGCAATACCTTCTATGACGGTGGCAACAATCCCGACGGTCTCGACCTGCAAGGCCTGAGGCTTGTCCTCGCCGGACCACTCGGCCGCCTGCCGGATATCCTCTGGGACGGCCACCGCAATGGCGAAAACGGGCGCGATGGCGCCGGGACGGACCATCGGTCGATCTGCCTCGAGGACGAAGAGGCTGACATCGTCAACACCGACGCCGCCAACGAACACGCGCAACCGCATATCGTTACCCAGGCGCATGAATGCGCCTTGCCCCCCTTGCCTGCAATCCAACTGGAAGCGGCTGGCCGGTTCGATCCCGCACCTCGCTAGCGCCGGCATACCCGGCCGATGATTTCATGGCCGACTCGTCACGCCCGGCTATCGGAACTGGCCTGACATTGCGGCCACCCGGGAGCTCAAGGCCAGCAGCACCCCGACCTCTGCGAATAAATCACCTGTCACGGGAATTTCGCGAAGAGATGTGTTGAGAGACGGGAAATCCCCCTCTATCTTCATACCCGGTGCACGAATGGGCGCTTTCAGCGCCACCCAACCCAGCCAACAACACGCACCAATCAGGGGAAGACCAACATGCTGATCAGTTCAATCCTGCTTGCCGTCGCGCTCCAGGCCTCACCGGTCGACACGCTTGTCGCCAATGCGCTTGAAGTGAGCTCGCCGTCGGGCAGCTACATCACCTATTTCGAGGCCGATGGCACCTACACCACGAATGTCGGTATTTCCGGCACCTGGTGGGTGAACGGCGACGAACTCTGCGTCCAGCGCAGCACTGGCGAAAGCGGCTGCGCGCCGCTCGGCGACAGCCAGGAAGTCGGTACGACCTGGACCGGCCAGAACGCCGCCACCGGCGAGACCGTGACCTATACGATCGTCTCGCGCGGCTAGTCCGGATCGGCGGGCAGGCTCAGCGCCTGCCCGTCACGGCGCCTGGTTGACGGCATCAATTGCCGAATGAACCGGCCGCGCCGGGGAAGACAACCGGTGTTTCCGAGCCGTCCAGCGCGACCGCTGAAACACCGAAATAATAGTTGTCGATCACCACATTCTCGAGCGTGAACGTGTCGGTGATGCCGACAAAGCGGCTCCACTGCCATTGCGGCTGGTCGGTCAGGCGCCAATAGACGCGGTAGCCGGCCAGATTACTGGCCGCATCACCTTCAGCCGCATTCCAGCTTAACGTCGTTGAGGGACGCACAGCGCCCTCAATCGTGACATTGGCGGGAAATGGCGGCGCGCCCGCCATCTGCGCCATGACGGCGACATTGAGGGCCGTCAGACGCGCGGCATGATCAAAGTCCACACCATCAATCGTGTCGCCATAGGGACGACCATCCTCAACCCGCAAATCCTGATGCTGGCGGTCATAATGCTCATTGGTCTCCATGATGCGGACACCGGGATAGCCGACCGCATTGAACGGGCGGTGGTGGCCGCCGCGCCCGAAACGATCGAGCCGGTAGACCATCATCACATCGAGATTGGGAATGTACTGGTCCGCCGTCCGGTCGACGAAACGGGCCAGATTGCGCGACGGGCTGTCGACCTCACCACCGGTGAAGCGTCGGGTGCGCGCTTCCTCAGGCGTCTCGACCGCGCGTGTGCCCTCGGAGAAAACACGGGCGGTGGTATTGTTGATGACTCCATTGATACCGGCGATATTGCCGATCATGTCGTTGTTGAGCACACCCTTGATCCGCCAGCCATTCTCGATGGCGTGAGCGGCCACGATCTGACCGCCAAACAGGCCCTGCTCTTCGCCCGACAGGCCTGCATACATGATGGACCCGTCAAACTGGTGCTGGCTGAGTACGCGGGCCGCTTCGATCACGCCGGCCATGCCGGACGCATTGTCATTGGCGCCTGGGCTGTCGGAGGTGCCATCCAGAGGGTCGGTCACACGGCTGTCGATATCGCCTGACATCACCACATACCGGTCCGGATCAATCCGGCCGCGCTGGATAGCCACGACCGAGACCACCTCTACCGGGTCAGGAATTCGCGCCGTGCCGGAAATCGTGTCGGAGATATACATGACTTCCAGACAGCCACCGCACTCGGCGGAAATGCGTTCGAATTCGTCGAATATCCAGCGCCGGGCGGCGCCAATACCGCGGGTGTCGCTCTCGGTCTCTGACAGGGTGTGGCGGGTCCCGAATTCGGCCAGGGTGCGAATATCGGCTTCGATCCGGTCGGCCGAAACGGCCGCGACATGATCGTGGACGGCGAGGACTTCAGACGGCGGCGCGTGTTGCTGGGCCAGTGCCGGTGTGGCCAACAGGATGGCCATGGATGCGGCGGTCACGAACTTCATGCTTCCCTCCCCGGAAACGGGTAAAACAACTGACAGGATGATGGGCCAGACAGGCTGAGGGTCAAGCGCTCCGCCTGTTTTGTCCGTCCGGAAATGAGAACGGCGCACCTGCCAAGGCGCGCCGTTGCTCTTGCTTCAATCCCTCAACACCATCAGGGCGTCAGGATTACCTTGCCGATTGCCTTGCGGCCGGACAGGGCGTTGAAGCCCTCAATGAAATCCTCGAGCCTGTAGGTTCCGGCGACGTGGGGCTTGATCTTGCCGGCTTCGAACATCTCGAACAGCTCGTCCATGTTCTGCTTGTGGCCGCCGGGTACGGACCCGGCCCAGGCCCCCCAGAACACACCGACCACGCTGGCCATCTTCAGGAGCGGCAGGTTGAGCGGCAGCTTGGGGATCTCGCCTGCGGCAAAGCCGATCACCAGGTGGCGTCCGCCGGCGGCAATGCCGCGAAAGGCCGTCTCGGCATAGTCGCCGCCGACCGGATCATAGATCACGTCGACGCCCTTGCCACCGGTCAACTCCTTGATCCGCGCCTTGAGGTCCTCGGTCGAGTAATTGATCAGCTCGTCGGCGCCGTGGCTCTTGCACACCGCCAGCTTCTCGTCGCTGGAGGCGGCCGCGATCACCTTGGCGCCCATCGCCTTGCCCAGTTCGACCGTGGCCAGGCCGACACCGCCGGCCGCACCCAGGACCAGCAGGGTCTCGCCCGGCTTGATCTCGGCGCGCTGCTTGAGCGCGTGATAGGAGGTGCCGTAAACAATGGTCAGGCCGGCCGCCGCATCAAACGGCATCGAGTCCGGGATTGGCGTGACGGCTGGCGCCGGCACCACAGCCTGTTCGGCAAAGGCGCCGACCGGCGTGTTGAACAACACCTTGTCGCCGACGGCGAGGCCTTCGACACCCTCACCCAGCTCCGAGATCACTCCCGCGCCTTCCGTGCCAGGCACGAAGGGCAGTGGCGGCTTGAACTGGTATTGCCCGCGAACGCACAGCAGGTCGGGGAAATTCAGCCCCCCGGCCTTCACGTCAATGCGGACATGGCCCGGCTGGATGGCCGGCGCGTCGATATCCTCGACGACGAGCTGGTCCTCGGGACCGAATTCCTTGCAGACAAGTGCTTTCATGGCCTTGGCCTCTCCTGTTTTGGGGTCAGCCCAGCTTGACGCCGGCACTTGCCGCCGCCTTGGTGAGAAACTTGATGGTCTGCTCGCCGCCAGCGCCCAGCTCTTTCTGGCCGGCCTCGTCGCAGATATCGGCGAAGCGCGCGGCGACATTCTCCGGTGTCTGCTGCTCGGGCGGCAGGAAGATGCCGTCGGTCTCATGGATCTTGGTGACGGCATAGCCACCGGCACCGGCACACAAGATGGTGCGGCTGGGGCATTCATCGCTGACCAGGAAGACCAGACCGGTCGACACCGATTCCGGCGTCATCAACTCCAACGCGGCGGGCGGCAGGAGGTTTTCGGTCATCCGCGTTGCCGCCGTCGGAGACAGCGCATTGACGCGGATATTGTACTTTGCGCCTTCCAGATGGAGCGTATTCATCAGACCGACGAGGCCGAACTTGGCGGCGCCGTAATTGGACTGTCCGAAATTGCCATACATGCCGGACGAGGAGGTGGTCATGGCGATGCGGCCATATTCCTGCTCGCGCATGATGTCCCAGACGGCCTTGGTGCAGACCGCCGAACCATTGAGATGGACGTCGACCACGGCCCGGAAATCATCCAGCTCCATCTTGGCAAAGGACTTGTCGCGCAGGATGCCGGCATTGTTGACCAGGATGTCGACCCGGCCCCACTTGTCCATCGCCTGGGCGACCATGTCGGCGACTTCGTCAGCCTTGGTGACATTGGCGCGATGCGAAATCGCCTCGCCGCCAGCGTCACGGATCTCCGCAGCGACATCCTCGGCGGCCGAACCCGTGCCCGTTCCGTCGAGAGAGCCGCCCAGATCATTGATGACCAGCTTGGCGCCACGCGAGGCCAATGCCAGGGCATGGGTGCGGCCAAGACCCTGGCCGGAACCGGTGACAATGGCCACGCGGCCGTCAAAACGAATATCACTCATATCGTCGTCATTCCTTGATTGCGTTGTGTCGGGAGTGGCTGAAGACCACTCAGCCGACAATCTGCAGGGTCAGCCATTGCGCCATCAGCGCCGGCTTGTCCTCGCCGTCGATCTCCACGATCACATCATATTTGAGCATCCACTGGCCCGGATTGCGTTCCACCGCCTCGGCCAGGGTGAAACGCCCCCGGATTTTGCGGCCCGCGCGGACCGGGGTCAGGAAACGGACTTTCTCGAAGCCGTAATTGATCCCCATCACGATCCCGTCGAGCACCAGGGACGTGCCGCCAGCCAGCGAGGACAGCATCGACAGGGTCAGGAAACCGTGGGCGATGGTGCCACCGAAAGGCGTCTGGGCAGCCTTTTCCGGATCGATATGGATGAATTGGTGGTCGTCGGTCACATCCGCGAATGTGTTGATCTGGTCCTGGGTGATCTCGGTCCAGTCCGACACACCGATCTCGGTCCCGACCAGGGCGGCCAGGTCACTGGGTTTGGTAGCAGTCATCTTCCTGCCTCCCCTTCGGTCAAAAGCATTTTGCGCAGGCCCGGCTTGTCGATCTTGCTGGTCCCGCCGCGTGGCAGCGGTCCGTCCATGTGCCAGAACCGCTCCGGAATCTTGAATGGCGCCAAGTGAGGTTTGAGAAAAGTCTTGATGTCCTCATCGGTCAGGGTCGCCCCGTCGCGGGCGAGGACAGCTGCACCGACCCGCTCGCCAAGACGTTCGTCCGGAATACCGATAACGGCGGCTTCCAGGATGTCGGGATGGTGCGCCAGAGCGCCCTCAACTTCCAGACAGCTGACATTCTCGCCGCCCCGCAGGACCATGTCCTTGATCCGGTCGACAATGAACAGGAAACCGTCCTCGTCGATGATCCCGACATCGCCGGTCTTGAACCAGCGATCCTTGGTCAGCACATCGGCGGTGGCTTCCGGCTGGTTGAGATAGCCGCGGAACACCGCCGGAGACTGGATCCAGACTTCACCCGGCTCACCGGTCGGGGTCTCATTGCCGGCCTCGTCGACCGTCTTGATGAAAGTCACGGCCGGCAGGGGCGCGCCGCAGGAGCCCGGCTTGGCCTGGTATTCGCCCAGCCCGTTATAAGTGCCAAGCGCATTGGTCTCGGTCAGGCCATAGCCCGACGACGACCAGGCTTGCGGGAAGACCTCATTGATCTTCTCGACATGGGCCTCGGGGCGTTTGGCGCCGCCCGTGCCCATTGACTGGAGCGTCTCCAGGACAACCCCGCGGCGCTCGGCCTCCAGGGTCAGTTCGTGCGACATGGTGGGAACGCCGACCATGTCGGTCAGCTTTTCCGCCTGGATGATGTCGACGGCGTCGCCGGCATCCCATTTGCGCATCAGCGCCATCTTGCGACCGGAAAACAACGACAGCATGAAGACCGCGTGTGACCCGGTACAATGAAACAGCGGCAGACAGACCAGAACGCCCGGATCGCCGTCGACGAATTCCTGATCGCCATTGGCGAGCTTCAGCGCCGCGCCCAGCAGGGCAAAGGACAGGATGGTGGTCACCGCACCACGGTGGGTCAGCACGGCGCCCTTGGGCTTACCGGTCGAGCCCGATGTGTAGAAAATCGCGAAATCGCTGTCGGTGTCGATCACCAGTTCAGGCGGCGCCTTGCCAGCGCCGGCCGCAACCATGGCGTCAAACGTATCGGCAACCCCGTCAATCTCACCGCGCCCGGCAATCAGCGTCAGGCCCAGCCGTCCGGCGTGTGGCCGGACGCGCTCTATCTGGCGGGCCCCGGCGATCACGATTTTCGCACCGCAATCCTCCAGACCGAAGGCCATCTCCTCACTGGTCCACCAGCCATTGATCGGCACGATCACACCACCGGCGGCGAGGACACCAAGGAAACACGCCATCCATTCGGGACAATTGCGCAAGGCCAGGGCGACACGGGTCCCCGGCTTGACGCCATGACGGTCGATCAGCGTGTTGGCGACGGCAACCGAACGCGCGGCCAGGTCGGCGAAAGACCAGCGCTGGTCCTCAAACACCACCGCAGTCTTGTCGCCATGCTCCATCGCCTTCAGGAGAAGAAAGCGCAGATCGGCCGGTGCGTTGACATAAGCCGGCTGCTTCACGCCGAGCACTTCGGTTTCGGCGATGTTGAGCACCGGCTCGGCGGCGGCAACCTGCCGGGCGATTTGTTCGAGTACAGCCCGCGGTGGGGCGGGTTTACGCTGCGCCATGATCAGACCTCATTGGCGTAGGGCTTGAGTTCCTTGCGACCGATGACCATGCGATGCACCGCGTCCGGCCCGTCGGCGAAGCGCAGCGTGCGAAGCCCGGTCCACATGGCGGCCAGCGGGGTGTCCTGCGACACGCCGGTTCCGCCATGCATCTGCATCGCTTCATCGACCGTCTCCAGCGCCACGCGCGGGGCAACGACCTTGATCTGCGAGATCCACGGCGCAGCCGCGCGCGGATCGCCCTGATCCATCATCCAGGCAGCCTTGAGGCAGAGCAGGCGCGCCTGTTCAATCGCCATGCGGCGTTCGGCGATAATGTCGTAATTGGCACCCAGCTTGGCCAGCGGCTTGCCGAAAGCGGTCCGCGTCAACGAACGACGGCACATCAGCTCCAGTGCCCGCTCGGCCTGGCCGATGGCCCGCATGCAGTGGTGGATACGTCCCGGTCCAAGCCGGCCCTGCGATATCTCGAAGCCACGCCCGCGGCCCAGGATCAGGCACTCCTTGGGCACGCGCACATTGGTGAAACGGATATGCATGTGACCGTGCGGCGCATCGTCATGACCGAACACGGTCATCGGGCGCAGGATCTCGATACCCGGAAGATCGCTGTCGATCAGGAATTGCGAGTGGCGGCCATGACGGGGCGCGTCATCACCCTCGGTCCGGGTCATCAGCACATAGACAGCGCAGCGTGGATCGCCAGCGCCCGAGGCCCAGTATTTCTCGCCATTGAGGACCCATTCATCACCATCCTCGACGGCCGAGAAGGCAATATTGGTGGCGTCCGAGGAGGCGACATCCGGCTCGGTCATCAGATAGGCCGAACGCATTTTGCCCTCGAGCAGCGGCTCGAGATATTTCTTCTTCTGGGCCGCGTTACCATAGCGCTCGATGACTTCCATATTGCCGGTGTCCGGCGCCGAACAGTTGAAAGTCTCGGCGGCCAGCTGGGACCAGCCCATTTCCTCGGCCAGATAGGCGTATTCGACCGTCGACAGGCCATAGCCGCGATCGGAACCGGTCAGCCAGAAATTCCACAGGCCACGTTTGCGCGCCTCGGTCTTGAGGCTTTCCAGGATTTCGGTCTGACGGTCGGTGAAGGCAAAGCGGTCGCCGGCCTTGCCGATCTCCGCGTGGTATTCCTCTTCGACCGGCATGACGACATCACGCACCATGGCGCGAACCTGCTCGATGAGCGGCTTGACGCGCTCGGACATACCCAGATCCATGTCTCTCCCCTTTATCTTTTTTCCGTTGTGTCTGTTTTGAATGCTTCTTGTATCGGTCTGCTAGACCGGGCGCCCGCGAGCGCCCATCAACATGCGGCGAAACTTGCGCATTCCGCCAACCCAGCGGTCGCGTTCATTGGCTCGGGCCTTTTCATAGCCGGCGACCGAAGCATGCGGCAGCGCCAGGAAACGCTTTTCGGCAATGGCCGCCAGCGTTTCGGCGGCGACATCGGACGGCTCGACGATACCGTCGGCGCCGGCAATGCCGCCATCTTCGCTGTCACCCAGCATCGCGGTACGCACCGCCTGCGGACACACGCACACAACCTGCAGGCCTTCATCACCATGCCCGATCGCCAGGCTCTCGGCAAAGGACACGGCGGCATGTTTGGAGGCGGTATAGGATGACGCCCCGATCTGGGCCAGCAAGCCGGCCGCCGAAGCCACCAGGACAAAGATGCCCCCGCCCTGCGCCTTCATGCGCGGCCAGACCTGCCGGGCCCCGCGCACGGCGCCCATCACATTGACCTCGAAACTGTCGTGCCAGGCCTTGTCGTCGGCACCGGCGGCATCCCAGCTCGGCTCGTCCGAACGCAAGATGCCGGCATTCGAGACGTAGACCGCAATCGGACCCAGCTCAGCTTCGGCCTTGTCGAGGAAGGCGCCAATTTCAGCCTCCTTGGTGACATCGACCTTCATGCCGATACCACCAAAGGCCTTGGCCGCCTCTTCCGCCCCGTCCAGGTCCGCAAGCGCGACCTTGGCGCCCTTCGCGTGGAAAGCCTGCGCCATGGCGAGGCCGATACCCCGCGCGCCGCCGGTGATCGCGACCACCTTGCCCTGATAATCCATGAGATCTCCTCCCGCGCCGTCTGCGCAGATCAGTACTGACGCATCCGGGCGAACTTTTCGGCATGATAATTCGCATCACCATAGAGCGCCTCGGCGACCCGGACGCGCTTCATGAAGAAGCCGATATCGAACTCGTCGGTCATGCCCATGCCGCCATGCATCTGCACGCCTTCCTGGGCAGCCATCTGGGCAACCTGTCCAAGCTTGGCCTTGGCCGCCGACACCATCATCGCGGCATGATCCGGCGCGGCGTCAAGGGTCTGAAGGGCTTTCATCACGATCGACTTGCCCAGCTCCACTTCCGAGTAAAGATGCGCGGCGCGGTGTTGCAGGGCCTGGAAAGTACCGATGATCTGGCCGAACTGCTTGCGTTCCTTGAGATAGGCCACCGTGCTGGCGAGACACTCCTGGGCCGAGCCCGACATTTCTGCGGAGAGACCGGCACGACCGGCGTCCAGCACGGCCTCGAGTGCCGTCAGACCGCCATCGACCTCGCCGAGCGCCGCATCCGCCGTGACCTCGACCCCGTCCAGGGTCACGGTCGCGAAATTGCGGCTGTCGACGGTCTTGATACGCTCGACCGAAACGCCGGCAGCATCAATCGGAACCAGGAAGAGCGAGACGCCCTCGGCCTCGGCCTCGCCACCGGCCGTGCGGGCCGAGACGATCATCATGTCGGCGACATGGCCTTCGGCCACGAAACTCTTGCGACCGCTCAGCTTGAAACCATTGCCCGAGCGCTCCGCCTTGGTCGCGACTCTTGACGGGTTGTGCTTGCGACCTTCGTCGACGGCGATCGCGGTGATGGCCTCGCCGGCCGCGATACGGGGCAGCCACTCACCTTTCTGGCCGTCCGATCCGAACCGCGACAGGGCTGTCGCGCCCATGATCGCAGTCGACAGGAAGGGCGATGCCGTCAATGTGCGGCCCATTTCCTCGGCGATCACGCCCGCCGCGACATGACCCATTTCAACGCCGCCATGGGCTTCGGGGACCAGCACGCTGGTCCAGCCCATCTCGGCCATCGCAGCCCAGGTCTTGCGGTCGAAACCATCCGCATTGTCGGTGTCGCGCAGTTTGCGCAATTGCGCGATCGGCGCGCTGTCCGCGAGAAATCCGCGGGCGGCATCCTTGAGCATGCCGGCTTCTTCATTCAGCACCATGGCCATGGTGGTAACTCCCCTGTGGTCCGCCCTAGGACGTCGGCAATTCGAGAATGCGTTTGGAAATGATGTTGAGCTGAACCTCGGACGTCCCGCCCTCGATCGAATTGCCCTTCGTGCGCAACCAGTGCGCCGCGGCATCATCATCCGCACCCCATTCCAGCCCGTCCTGTCCGACACTGTCCATCATCAGCTCGAGGCGACGCTTGTTCAGCTCTGTCCCGTAATATTTCAGGACCGAGGAATTGGCCCCGACACCCTGCCCGGCCTTGGCCTCGTCAGCGACACGTTCCATCGTCGACATGAAGGCCAGGCCATCGATCTCGAGCCGGGTGATGTCGGTACGAAGGACCGGATCGTCGAGACGGCCCTGCTCGTCCTTGCCGATCATCTGCACGGCGACATCGCCGGCCGGACGCATGGCGCCTGAGCCCATGCCGCCGATCATCTCGCGCTCATGGGTCAGCAGGTATTTGGCGACCGTCCAGCCCTTGTTGAGATCCCCGACCACATTGTGCTTCTCGGCCCGGGCGTCGTCGAAGAAGGTCTCGCAGAAGGGTGACTTGCCGGAGATCAGCTTGATCGGCTTGGTGGTCACACCCGGCTGGCCCATATCGACCAGGATGAAGGAAATGCCTTCATGCTTCTTGGCGGCAAAATCCGTGCGGACCAGGGCGAAAATCCAGTCGGCCTGATCGGCATAGGAGGTCCAGATCTTCTGACCATTGATCAGATAGTGATCGCCCTTGTCCTCACACTTGGTCATCACCGCGGCCAGGTCGGACCCGGCATTGGGCTCGGAATATCCCTGCGCCCAGCGGATTTCACCCCGTGTGATCGGTGGCAAATGCTCGAGTTTCTGCTCGTGCGTTCCGTATTTCAGGAGCGCCGGTCCCAGCATCCAGATACCGAAGGACTGCAGCGGCGCGCGCGCCTTGATGCGCTTCATTTCCTCACGCAGCACTTTGGCATGAGCCTTGTCCAGACCGCCGCCGCCATACTCCACCGGCCATTCCGGGACAGTCCAGCCCTTGCCCGCCATCCGGTCGAGCCACAGTTTTTGCGGTTCGCTCAGCTGGCAGTTGCGACCGCCCCAGACAATATCGTGTTCGCCACGCATGGGTTGGCGCATTTCTACGGGACAATTGGCCTCAAGCCAGGCGCGGGTCTCTTCCCGGAAGCTTTCCAGATCGGACATGATCTCCCCTTTATCGACATTATCGAGCATTCGGTATGATGCACTTGCGAGGACGCTAACGCCGAACGCAGGTCAGGTCGAGAGGGAGAAGCGGCGATTTCAGTGAAAGTTCCGCATACGCGAACGCATGAAAAAGCCCCGACCGATGGGCCGGGGCTTTCGCAGAGCAGGCAGGGTGAACCTGCCAGGTGGATCAGGCGAACTGAGGCGCGATCTCGAGATTTTTGGCGAGACCCAGGCGGCGCATCACCAGAAGCGCAGTGCCGTTATAGTCCACAACCCTGTTCCAGAAGCCCTTCTTGGGCAGGTGGAGGGCCGAGCGCGGGAAATCGTGGTGATGGTCGTGAAGGGCTTCACCACCGGTGAGCAGGGCCAGGAGATAGTCGAACCATTTCGGCGTTTTCATGTGACCGAAGACGTTCACACCCAGCGTGGTGGCGTGGAATTGCAAGCCGCGACCAATGATCACACTGGCATGGATCAGGGCCGTCAGGATCAGCGAGCCACCGCTCAGCGCGACGATCAGATAGATCACGGCCGGGATGGCGAAATGCATGACGAGCGACAGGGTGATGTGGAAGCGGTCAGCGAAATGGACGACCGGGTTGTCCTTCAGCCACATCGGCATCGGACGGGCGAGGTCCTGCTCGTCGCGCCACAGGATCCAGCCGACCCAGGCCCAGACTTTCGATTCGAACGGGTTGTGCGGATCACCCGGCTTGTCGGCAAAACGGTGATGCTGCGAGTGGTAATTCACCCAATCCTTCAGCGTGCCCTGCATGGCGAGGATGCAATTGATCATGATGATGACCTGGCCGGGCCATTTGATCTCGCCGGCGCGGTGCTGCCAGATCCGGTGCAGCGGGCCGATTCCCATATTGCACAGGAAGATCGTCAGGGCGGTGACACCAAAGCAGAGTGGCGCATACCACCATCGCAGGGTCAGGCCGCCAAGCGCCAGACCGAGGATGATCATGGTTGTCAGCAAGGCCACACCCAGGGCTGGGTAGATGATTGCTGAAAACGCACTCGCCCAGTTGAGGGTGCGCCAGGATCTCAGGATCGCTTCGGAGCGCGCCAGAA
Organism: Maricaulis maris MCS10; assembly: GCF_000014745.1. Lineage (NCBI taxonomy): Bacteria > Pseudomonadati > Pseudomonadota > Alphaproteobacteria > Maricaulales > Maricaulaceae > Maricaulis > Maricaulis maris. The sequence continues at coordinate 1,814,984 of NC_008347.1, forward strand.
TGCGGGATTCAAGGGTCATGAAGGGTACTCTCTGCAAAAAACAAAAGAACCGGTACGGAGCTGATCGGGAGTTTCAGCTGTCACGCACCCTGCGTCAAACACTCAGTGTATGGGCTGCGTCTCGTCGCCGGCGCCAGTCATAAGCGAATATCGGTCAACCGGGGCCTTCGGTAACGTGACAGTAAAACTTGCGCCTTCGCCGGGATGCCCGGAAGCCCGAATCAAAGTCGGGTCGTCGGCCCCGCCAGTGCGCCAAAAATGGGCGAGAGGTTCGACAGCAACAAGCAGCCCGGCGGAGCCCAGACCCCAAATACCCCAAAATATGGTGGTTCTTATCGTTTCTCGGGATGGACGCGCCCGCATTCTTACGTTTTCGTAAGGATACTGGCTATTCGATTCACTGCTGGGGAGCTGATGATGAGAGCGATTGCGATTTTTCTGGGAAGTGCACTTGGCGTGACGGCCTTGGCTGTCGGGTGCCCGGCATCTGTCCGGACCGCCGTGGTTGAGCGGACCAGCATCCCTGAACATGTCTATGTCGAAGCCGAGCGCCAGCTCGACGTCTTTGTCGCCTGGGCGCGCAATGACGCATCGGTCCCGCAATTCGAAAACGAGACTTCTGACGCGGTTTCCTGATCGCGCCGGTGTGCAGACGCATCATCTGTCCTGAAACGCTGCGCCGGTCATTCCGGCGATGAGGCCTCATCGGCTTCAGCTGCAGTGAGCCGATCCTCAACCATGCCCCGATAGGCCGCATCAGCGTCCGCGTCCGACAGGATCGCCCGCCAGGCGTCGAGGGCCTGTGCCCGCTCCCCGCCCTGATATTGCGCTTCCGCCATGAAGAAGCGGGCCCGCACATCCGCCGGGTCGATATCCAGGGCACGGGCGAAGGCTTCGCGGGCCGCCGGCGTCATGATCCCGCCAGCCTCGAACAGGCGTGCCTGTCCCAGCGAGGCGAAGAGGAAGGCCGATCCCGGCTCCCAACTGATCGCATTTTCAAACGCCGTCGCGGCGTCGCCATACCGTCCGAGCTGGACATTGGCCTGACCCAGCACGGCCCATCCCTGCGGATTGTCCGGCCGGACTGCGAGGTCGGCGCGCAGATTGTCCAGCTCCGCCAGGATCTCGCGGAGCTCGTCCGGGACGTCCGGCATGCGCGCCGGCGTCATCCCGACCAGATGCGGGCTGCCAAGCGCCATATAGAGGGCAACAGCCAGCATGGCACAGGCGCCAGCGCCGGCGACCAGGCCGTGCCGCAGCGTCTTCGACGCCGTCCCGGCCCCGGCTCCGGCCATTTCGACCTCGCCTTCAGGGTCTGTACCGGCCTGGCTGATCCGCCGGCGGATATCGAGCTCGGCCTGCCGGGCCGCCTCTTCATCGATAAAGCCCAACTCGTGATCGCGCCTGAGCTCGGCCAACTGGCCGGCAAAGGCACCGCGGCCATCCGAGACCGGCCCCGTGACACCGCGCAAGACAGGCGCAATCAGGGCCAGCGCCACCAGACACGCCATCAGGGCGATCAGGAACCAGATCATGCCTGCCCCTCCTCGTCCCGCAGCCGGGCCAGCTCCGCCGCCTCATCGGCATCGAGCGGCCCGTCGGCGCGGGTCGACTGGCCGCGAAAGAAAATGACAATAGCGATCGCGCCACCGGACAGCGCCAGCAGCGGGAACAGCCAGAGAAGAAGCGTATTTCCCTGCACCGGAGGCGACATCAGGACATAGTCGCCATAGCGGGTCTGCAGCCAGGCCCGGACCTCTACATCACTGTCGCCGGCGAGCAGACGCTCACGGACAATTGCCCGCATGTCGGCGGCCAGCGGCGCATTGCTCTCGTCAATGCTCTGGCTCTGGCAGACCACGCAGCGCAGGTCGCGATAGAGTCCGCGGGCGCGCTCTTCCAGAGCCTTATCCTCCATCTGCTCGTCCGGTTGGGGCGCCGCGACAGCGTGTCCGGGTGCGACCACAAGAATGGAAAGGGCGAGAATAATGAGAGAGACAAGGCGCATCATGACCGCTCGAGCTCCTCGATCATCGGCAGAAGGGTATTGCGCCACACATCTTCGGTGATGATCCCGACATGGTGATGGCGGACGCGGCCGTCCGCATCGACGAGGAAGGTTTCCGGCGCGCCGGTGATGCCCAGATCAATCGCGAGGCGTCCCTGCGCATCGTCACCGACACGGCTGTAGGGATTGCCATGGCGGGTCAGCCAGGCCGCTCCGGCACCCGGCTCGTCGCGCCAGTCCACGCCATAGATCGGCACCCGTCCCGAGCGGCTGATCTGCATCAGCATCGGGTGCTCGATCGCACAGGGCGGACACCAGGAGCCGAACACATTGAGCAGGGACACCTGGCCGAGCAGGTCAGTGTTGGACAGGCCCGGATCTCCATCGGCAATGCCAGCCAGGTCAAACGCCGGCAATGGCCGGTCGATCATCTGGCTGGGAATGGCCGACGGGTCCTGTCGCAATCCCATCCCGAAATAGACCAGGGTGACGGCAAAGATGGCCAGCGGCACGAAAAGCAGGATGCGGTTCATCGGCCAGCCTCCTTCGCTTGAACCGGCGCAGCCTTGGCAACCAGCGACCGACGCCCCCGATCGGCAATCGACAACAGCCCGCCCAGTCCCAGCACCGCCGATCCGATCCACAGCCACATGGCAAAGGGGTAGAGATAGACATGAACCGGCCAGCCGTGCTCCGGGCTTGGCTGACCGATCGTGACGTAAAGATCGCCGGTGGCCCGCGCATGGATGGCCGACTCGGTCGTCGACATGCCACGCACCGGATAGAGGCGACGTTCGGCGGTCAGCTGGCTGACCACCTGCTGGTCGCGCCGCGCCGTCAGATACCCGCGCTCGGCAACATAATTGCGGCCTTCGACCTGTTCGACCCGGTCCAGCGTGATCGTGAGTTGGCGGATGTCGAGATGCTGCCCCGGCATCAGGAAAGCGCTGGTCTCCTGCTTCCAGGCACTGACGCCGGTGATGGCGAAGACCACGACGGCCAGGCCGAAATGGGCGACCGCCATGCCCCATATGCCCAGCGGCAGACGCGCCATGCGGGCCAGTGAGGCCGCGAAGGCGATCTCGCCCAGCTTGAAACGCTTGGCCAGGTCGATCACCACACCGACCGCGACCCAGACCGCCAAGGCTGTTCCCAGAGCCCCCGCAATCAGTCCCCGGTCGGCGATCCACAGGGCGGCCACACCACCGGCAATTGCGGCAATGGCGGCGGGCGCGAGATCGCGCAGGACCGGCATCAGCTTGCCGCGCTTCCAGGCCAGCAGGCCGGAGATCGGTACCAGCACCAAAAGCGCGCCCAGCATCGGATTGAAGGTATTGTTGTAGAAGGGTGCCCCGACCGTCACGGTCTCATTGCTGACCGTGGTGATGAAGAGCGGGTAGAAGGTGCCAAAGAAAACCAGCCCGCATGCCGCGGCCAACACCAGATTGTTGATCAGCAACAGGCTCTCCCGGCTGACTGCCGAAAACACGCCGGTCGGTTTGAGCAGGCCCGCTCGCAGACCGTAGATCAGCAGAGATCCGCCGATCAGCGCGACCAGGATGGCGAGGATGAACACGCCGCGCTCCGGATCGACGGCAAAGGCATGCACCGAGGTGATGATGCCGGAGCGCACCAGGAAGGTCCCGGCCATCGACAGGGCGAAGGTCATCAGGGCCAGCAGGATGGTCCAGGCCTTCAGCGTGTCACGCTTTTCCATCACCCGCAGCGAGTGGATGAAGGCGGTTCCTGCCAGCCATGGCATCAGGGAGGCGTTCTCGACCGGATCCCAGGCCCACCAGCCGCCCCAGCCGAGCTCGTAATAGGCCCAGCTGGCGCCCAGCGCGATGCCGATGGTGAGGAAGGTCCAGGCGGTCAGCGCCCAGGGCCGCACGATCCGCGCCCAGCGTGCATCGACGCGGCCGTCGATCAACGCCGCAACGGCAAAGGAGAAGGTAATCGAGAAGCCGACATAGCCGGCGTAGAGCATCGGTGGATGCGAGGCGAGACCGGGATCCTGCAGCAGCGGATTGAGGTCCTGGCCGTTCTCCGGCCCCGGCCACAGGCGAGCGAACGGGTTGGAGGTGAACAGCAAAAAGGCCGTAAAGGCCGCCGTAATCAGCGATTGCACGGCAAAGGTCAGCGAGATCAGCCGCGCCTCGACCGGCTTGGCTGACCAGGCCAGCGCTGCCGTATAGCCGGTAAGGATCAGCCCCCACAGAAGCATCGAGCCTTCATGATTGCCCCAGACGCCGGTGATTTTATACAGCATCGGCTTGTCGGTGTGCGAGTTCTCGGCGACCACCAGCGCGGTAAAGTCCGAGGTCGCGAACAACACCGTCAGACAGGCAAAGGCGGCCAGCACCAGCACGAATTGGGCAATCGCCCCGGCACGGGCAAACCCGTGCACCACCGCGTCCCGTGTGCGCAGTCCCGCAAACAGGGCCAGCGACTGGAACAGCGCCACCACAAAGGCAAGGATGAGGGCAAACTGCCCGAGTTCAGCAATCATGCCGCCGACTTGTTACGGGATGGCGCCAAGGTCAAGGCGCGAGGTGTCGCAGGGAGGGTGTCACACAGCCGCCCTCACCCGCCCGAACCACAGGATCAACAGGGCCGGAACCCACGGAAACACCCGCTCGAACGGGTCGCCGGGCAACTGCGCCCACTGGGCCGCGACAGCGCCGGGGCCGCTGAGCGTTGAGGCGTCCAGCGCGCCCATGGCATTGAAGAATACCGTCAGCCCGAAACCGATGATCATCGCGGCGAGCACGGCCAAGTGTCCGGACTGGACGCCCACCACCCGCATCACGATGACCGGGCCGAAGGCGGCGCCCAGCGCGGCCCAGGCGAAGAGGACGCGGGCGAAAATGGTTGATGGCAGGGCCAGCGTCATCCACACGGCGATCAGGGCAATGGCGACCATCACGATCCGCGAGACGGTGACCTCCTGCCCCCTGAACCGGCGCGCCACGCCCAGATCCCGGCTGACCGCGGAGGCGGCGACGAGCAGGATGGAGTCGACCGTCGACATGACGGCGGAGAGGACGGCGGCGATCACCAGACCGCCGACGATCGGTGGCAGATAATCCCGGGCGACCTGGTAGAAGACGGCCTCACCATTCGAGCCGGCACCGACCAGCGCCCGGCCGGACAGGCCCAGCACGGTCATCCCGGCAAAGACCGCGATGGCCCAGATGATGGCGATCTGGAAGCCGCGCTTGCGGGCGGCTTCGTCCTTGACGGCCATCAGGCGGGTGATCAGTTGCGGCTGTCCCAATGCACCCAGGCCGACACCCCAGACACCAACGATGAAACCGATCAACACCATTGCCGGCATGTCACCGGTCAGGCTCAGCCAGGCGGCATTTTCATTGGCTTGCAGGGTCGCCATCACGCCGGACGGTCCACCGGCGGCGATGAGGGCGGCGATCGGCAGCAGGAGCGCGACCAGCAGCATCAGCGCGCCCTGCAACATGTCGGTGACACTGACCGCCCAGAAGCCGCCGAGCAGGGAATAGATCAGGACCACGCCAGCGCCGACCAGCACCGATTCGACCCGTGGCAGCGCGAACTGGGTCTCGAAGGCCTGAGCGGCCGCGCCAAACTGGGCGGCGATATAGAAGATGAAGCAGAACAGGATCATCGCCGCGGCAACGGCGCCGATGAGCCTTTTGCCGCCGGCTGACTGTCCACCGGCGAGGAAGTCAGCGGTGGTGACATGCCCCTGTTCGGCAGTCTCGCTGCGCAGGCGCCGCCCGAACCACAGCCAGATCGCCACATAGCCGGCCCAGATCCCCGGCACCATCCACAGCGCCGAAAACCCGTTGAGATAAACAAATCCTGAAAAACCCAGCAGCACCCAGGCCGAGGAGGTCGAGGCGGCATATGACAGGCCCGCGACCCAGGGCCCCAGCCCCTGCCCGGCGATAAAGAAATCGCTCTCGGTCTGATTGCGTTTCGAGACCCACACGCCCACGCCGACAAGCAGAAGCTTGTAGGCAATCAAGGTCGCCAGCACGATCAGGCTTTCCTGCGACATCCATCCCTCCCCGAATGACGTCCTGGCGACCGCAAGGCCGCGTTCGCCCCACCTCTACGCGTGTTTGCGATACCACGCCAAGCCGAACCGCTCCGGCAGCTTGCCCCCGATGCCCGGCCCGGCTAATCCGGCATCAAAGCCAAACTCGAAACCGCCCCGGGGAGCCATATCATCATGACCGACAAGCCGACGCTGAAAGCCAAGGATGCCCCGGATCTGGGCCGTTTTGACTGGCAGGACCCTTTCCGTCTCGACGACCAGCTGACCGAAGAAGAGCGCATGGTGCGCGATACCGCGCGCAGCTATGCCCAGGACAAGCTGCAACCGCGCGTGATCGAGGCCTATCGCGAAGAAAAGACCGATCCGGCCATTTTCCGCGAAATGGGTGATCAGGGTCTTCTGGGCTGTACGCTTCCGGAAGAATATGGCGGCGCCGGCCTGGGCTATGTCGCCTACGGCCTGGTTGCGCGCGAAGTCGAGCGAGTCGATAGCGGCTATCGTTCGATGATGTCGGTCCAGTCCTCGCTGGTGATGTATCCGATCTATGCCTATGGCTCGGAAGAACAGCGGCAAAAATATCTGCCCAAGCTGGCATCCGGCGAATGGATCGGCTGTTTCGGCCTGACCGAACCCGATGCCGGCTCCGACCCGGCCGGCATGAAGACCCGCGCCACCAAAACGGCGACCGGTTACACGCTCAATGGCGCGAAGATGTGGATCTCCAACTCCCCCATCGCCGATGTCTTCGTGGTCTGGGCCAAGTCTGACGCCCATGACGGCAAGATCCGCGGATTTGTGCTCGACAAGGGCATGAAGGGCCTCTCCGCCCCGAAAATCGGCGGCAAACTGTCGCTGCGCGCCTCGATTACCGGCGAAATCGTGATGGACAATGTGGAAGTCGGCGAAGACGCCCTCCTGCCGCATGTCTCCGGACTGAAAGGCCCGTTCGGCTGTCTCAACCGGGCGCGCTACGGCATTTCCTGGGGCGCCATGGGCGCCGCCGAATTCTGCTGGCATGCGGCGCGCCAGTATGGCCTCGACCGGATCCAGTTCGACAAGCCGCTGGCCCAGACCCAGCTCTACCAGAAAAAGCTCGCCGACATGCAGACCGAGATCACGCTGGGCCTGCAAGGCTCCCTGCGCATCGGTCGCCTGATGGACGAGGCGCAAGCAGCGCCGGAAATGATCTCGATCATGAAGCGCAATAATTGCGGCAAGGCGCTCGATATCGCCCGCATGGCGCGTGACATGCACGGCGGCAATGGCATCTCCGAGGAATTCCAGGTCATGCGTCACATGGTCAATCTGGAGACCGTCAACACCTATGAAGGCGCCCATGACGTGCACGCCCTGATCCTGGGCCGCGCCCAGACCGGCCTGCAGGCCTTCTTCTAGGCGCACCACAAACGGGTTTCCACGGCACGTCCTGCGCGACATCTTGCCCGCCACAACCGGCTCGCCTAAGAAAGTGACGCTTGGCGCGGGGGGAACGATGCCGATTCTGATGGGGTTGCACATTCTGGTGTCGCTGGGATGCGCGGTGCATGTGATCCGCACCCAGCGCCAGATGTACTGGATTTTCATCCTGTTCGCCTTTCCGGCGCTGGGCTCGATCGTCTACCTTCTGGCCGAGGTCCTGCCCTCGGCGGCAGGCGGGCCAACTGGCCGCAAGGCCCAGGCCGCGGCCCGCAAGGCGCTCGACCCCGGGAAGGAAGCGCGCGAGGCCCTCGTCCAGGTCGAAATCAGCCGCACACCGGGCAATCTGCGCCGCGCCGCCATGGCCCTGCTGGCCACCAACCGCGCCGATGACGCAGTCATCATGGCGCGTGAGGCGGCTACCGGGGCTTTCGCTGAAGACGCCGCGATGATGCATACGCTCGCCCTGGCCCTGTTTGAGACCGGCCGTTACGACGAGGCCGCCGACCAGCTCGCCGCCATGCAGGCCGCCCACCCCACGCTGCGCCATCCCGAAGCCCATCTGCTCCACGCCCGGACACTGGAAGCGCTGGGCCGCCTCGACGAGGCCAGCGCCACCTATGACAGCGTGTCCGGCTATTTCCCGGGGCCGGAGGCCAAGGCGCGCTGGGCCATGATGCTGGAGGGCATGGGCGACCACGGCGCGGCTAGCGCGCAATGGCGCGAAATCGTGACCGCCTCCAAACACGCACCGAAACATGTCAGACGCACCCATCGCCGCTGGCTCGACATGGCCCGCGCCAAGGCCTGAGCGGCAACCGCCTGCAATCCATCCCGCAATCGCGGCAACTGCCACTTGAAGCCCTGCTGGTGTGCCATTAAACCGGTCGGTGGAGAGGTGGCCGAGTGGTCGAAGGCGCTCCCCTGCTAAGGGAGTGTGCGCCAAAAGCGTACCGTGGGTTCGAATCCCATCCTCTCCGCCACACCCCATCCTATTGAAATGTGAGCAGTTTCCGCGACGCCGAGCGTGTCGGGCGGTTTTGCGTCCCAATGACTCGACGTGCCGTCCGGGTCCACAGGTGCGCTGGCCGGACACCGGCTTTCCGGCAGCCGTGCAAAACCAGTATGGCGCCATCGCCCACACGGTGGGCGGATCAACGCCCCATTAGACGCTGAGCTATAACGTTTCTGGATTGAATGGTGCCTGTCACCATTTGTTTCGCCGCCCCAGACTGGACACGGAATAAATGGTGTGTGTCCCTATTTTTTGCCCAACAATGACAATCACTCAGCGGAAGCCGCACAGGCTCGGATTCGATATTAGTGGCGAGATGGTGGTCGAACACGAACTTGGGAAGTTGACGCGCGACCGGAGTAAAGTGATGGACACTATTTTTGGAAATGTTCTGGAAGTTGCTCGAACAAGTGATTTCAGTGTGGATAGCTTATATTTTCGAACGGACATAAAAACTCCAAGAGCCGAAGACGGGGCTTTATGGATTGGAATCCAATACACAGAAGATGATCTGATCAACGATGGAGATAAGATTTTCATAGAAAGCAACGATGAAATATACTGGGATTCACAAATCAAAATTATAGAAATTTCAGATACTCTCCGATTTATTCTTTCTCGTAAAGATGAATCGTGTAATTTCGCTCTTTCTTTGGGGGGTAGAGCAGATTTTGTTCGATCTATTATTGACTCATGGAGTGTTGATAGATATTTATAGGTCAGGCGTCCTTTCTTTATGTGTCTGTTGATGAAAAGTCGTGAATGGGAAAAGTGATGACAGTCACCTACTAATCCCAGACCGCGCAGGCGACCGAAACTGGATGCGGGATAAAGGGTGTGTGTCCCTGTTTTTTCGGAGGAAAACGTTGTTCGAGATGCCGATATTTACTGCGACACTGTGGATAGTTGTTAGTGCTATATTTGCTGGTGGGTGTAGTTCTGATCCGGTGTCAAACGTTGAGCAGCAAGTGAGCAATGCTGAGCGAGAAATGGCGCACCAAACACTGGCGTCCGTAGTGCGTTTGGAATCGTTTGACCCTCCTTCGTCGCAATATTGGGGTGCTGGAACGCGTAATGGTTGTATTTTCGTTCGCTTTCACCAAGTAGAGCATGGCGTTGTGATTTTGGAAGTCCGCGCAGATAGTGCGGTTGAAATATGGGCTGCCACCGTCGCAAGATCGATTTCTAGGTCCGAATTTCACGCCTCTCTAGATGAAGGTGCTTTGCTAACCTGTTTCCAAGAGGCGAATGTCCGGGAATAAAAAGGGCATTGAGAAAAAACAGGGACATGGCCGTAATCGCCAAGGCTGGTCAGGAACAAATGGGGACACACACCATTTTCGTGCGTTGAGAAACCGCGACAGGCACCAATGCGCCGCAAATCCTCTGCGCCACCGGCGACAATCCCACCATAACTCGCTCGCTCTGAACCGCTCTCTGCGACAGCCTGTCTCAGCCATTTTGACGCAGCGAAATGGCGCCCTGCCCGCCTAAGTTCTCCGTCATGGTCGGACGCATCCTCCCTGTTACGCGTCCGGCAGCTGATAGGAGACACAACATGAAAAAACTCATTCTCTGCGCGGCGCTTGGCGCCATGGTGATGGCCCCGGCGGCCTTCGCCGAGGAGCATGTGATCGAAATGCGTAATATGGGTTCCGATCGCCAATCCATGGTGTTTGAGCCCGCTTATCTCGAAGTCGAGCCCGGCGACACCGTCACCTTTGTCAACGCCATGGGCGTTCACAACGCCCAGACAATTGACGGCATGTTGCCCGACGGGGTTGAGGGATTTGTCGGCGACATGAATAGCGACATCTCCTTCACCGCCTCCGAGGAAGGCCTGTACGGCATTAAATGCATGCCGCACTACGGCATGGGCATGGTCGCGCTGATCAAGGTGGGCGATGGCGAAGCGCCAAACCTGGAAGCGGCCGCCTCCGTGCGTCATCCGGGCCGGGCGCGCATGCGCATGGCCGATCTGCTGGAGCAGGCCACGGCCGTCCCGGATGTCGGCTCATAAACGCTTGCCGGCTTCACCCCCGGAGCGGTTTCAGGCCCGGTCGGGCGGTCTTTCAGGGCCGCCCGGTCCCGTCCTTTGACTTGGTGGGGATAGCGCTTGAAACAATCGCGGACAGGGCCGCAATGACGGCTGGCATCAATGGAGCCCTTGCCATTGATTTCCGGGTCGGGTTTGCCTGACTGTACAGCCAGTGTGGAGCCTATTTCTTGTCCGCAACTCCGGCCCGCCTCGCCCGCTGCTTCTTGCGTTGCCAGCGCTTGAGATAGGGCTCCAGGAACAGCCAAATTCCGGTGGCCCAGAGAACCAGCAGGACCACGCCGACCGGCAGGAAGACGAATGTCTTGATCCAGTCGGCGAAGAATGAGCCGTCGTGAATCTGTTCGAACAGGTCGGAGCGGCGATATTCCAGCGACAATACGTCCAGCGTGACCAGGTCGATCTGGGCCTCCCAGCGATTGGAGGCGATGAATTTGGCGATGCCGCGGTCCGAACGGATATCGATCCGGTCGAACTGGTCCCAGCTCGTGATCTCCAGCTCCTCAATGGCCGCCGCGGCCGCATAAAGCTCTGCCAGGGACGTGTCGGGCACCTGCGCCGAGGCCATCTCACTGCGCTGCGTGGCCGGCTGGATCCACTCGATGTCCTTCTTCAGCATCAAGAATATTCCGGCAATGATCATGATGCCGAGCGGGAGCATGACAATGGGCGAGGCCCAATGGTGGATGTCGCGGAGAAGCTTGCCGATTTTCATGCGTCGCATCCTTGCCATGGGCAGGCGCCGGTCAAGTCATGATGCCGGCTGATCGGAAAGGCCCGGGAATATTCCCGGAATGGCTTCTCTTTCGGCTCCGGGTTGTTAAGGTCGGCGCAATTCAATTTTCGGGGGAAATTTCATGCGTAGAATCATCTGTGCCGTCCTGCTCTTTGCGCTGCCACAAACCGCGTGCGCGCAATCGGAGAGCGAGACCGAAACCGGCCCGTTGACCTCCGAGAACTTCGCAGGCTTCGAGTTCCGCAGTATCGGGCCCGCTTTCATGTCGGGACGTATCGCCGATATCGAAATCATGCCGGATGATCCCTCGACCTGGATCGTCGGCGTCGGTTCGGGCGGGGTCTGGCGCACGGACAATGCCGGCACGACCTGGTCGTCATTATTCGATGATGAAGGCGTCTATTCCATCGGCACGGTCACGGTCGACCCGTCCAATCCCCATACGATCTGGGTCGGCACCGGAGAGAATCACGGCGGCCGGCACCTCGGCTATGGCAATGGCGTCTATCGCTCCCGCGATGGCGGCGACAGCTGGACCCATCTGGGGCTTGAATCTTCCGAGCACATTTCGGAGATCCTGATCCACCCGGAAGACCCCGATACGATCTGGGTCGCCTCGCAGGGGCCGCTTTGGTCGCCGGGCGGCGAGCGCGGCCTCTTCAAATCGACCGATGGCGGCGAGACCTGGACACTGGTGCTGTCGGCGGGCGAATGGACCGGCGTGACCGACATCGTCATGGACCCCCGCAATCCCGACCGTCTGGTCGCGGCGACCTGGCAGCGCCACCGGACGGTGGCCGCCTATATGGGCGCCGGTCCGGAGAGCGGGCTGCACGTGTCTGACGATGGTGGCGATACCTGGCGCGAAGTCACCGCCGGATTGCCGAGCGGCAATATGGGCAAGATCGGCCTGGCGATCTCGCCGCAAAACCCTGACGTGCTCTATGCGGCGATCGAACAGGACCGCCGCACGGGCGGGGTCTACCGGTCCAGCAATCGCGGCGAGAGCTGGACCCGCATGTCCGACACGGTCTCGGGCGGAACGGGCCCGCACTACTACCAGGAGCTCTACGCCCACCCGCATCATTTCGATCGGATCATCCTGGTCTCCAACACCACCCAGATCTCCGAGGATGGCGGCGCAACATTCCGCGGCCTGAACAATGAGACCAAGCATGTCGATGACCATGCCATCGGCTTCCACCCGACCGATCCGGACTATCTGCTGGTTGGCTCGGACGGCGGTCTGTACGAGAGCTGGGACGGCGATGCGACCTGGCGCTTCATCTCCAACCTGCCGATCACGCAATTCTACGACATCGCCCTGGACGACGCCGAGCCCTTCTACAATGTCTATGGCGGCACCCAGGACAATAATACCCAGATGGGCCCCTCGCGAACGGACAGCCGGCACGGCATCCGCAATTCGGACTGGGTCGTGACCCTGTTCGGCGATGGTCATGAACCCGATGTCGAGCCCGGCAATCCGGACATTGCCTATTCAAGCTGGCAGCAGGGAAATCTGGTCCGCTTCGATCGCACGACAGGCGAGCTGGTCTATGTTCGTGCCCAGCCCCAGCCCGGCGAACCGGCCGAGCGCTTCAACTGGGATGCGCCGCTGGTGGTGTCCTCGCATCAGCCGACCCGGCTCTATCACGCCTCGCAACGCGTCTGGCGCTCGAATGATCGCGGCGACAGCTGGACACCCCTCTCCGGTGACCTGACCCGTGACCAGGACCGCATGTTGCTGCCGATCATGGGGCGGCAATGGTCCTGGGATGCCGGCTGGGACATCTATGCGATGTCGGTCTACAACACGATCAGCGCGCTGGCGGAGTCGCCTGTCGACGAGAATGTGATCTATGCCGGTACCGATGACGGTCTGGTCCAGATCACGGTCGACGGCGGCGACAACTGGCGGCGGACCGAAGCCGGCGACCTGCCGGGCGTGCCCGACCTCGCCTATATCAATGATTTCGAGCCATCCCGTTTTGACGCCAACACGGTCTATATGGCGCTCGACAACCACAAATACGGTGATTTCACCCCCTATCTCCTGCGCTCGGACAATCAGGGCCGCAGCTGGCGCATGATCACCGACGGATTGCCAGAGAATGGCCCTGTCTGGCGCATCGTCCAGGACCACGAGAATCCGGACCTGCTCTTCATCGGTACGGAATTCGGTGTCTATTTCACCCTCGATGGCGGCGACAACTGGACCCAGCTGACCGCCGGCATGCCGCCCATTCCCGCCCGCGATCTTTTGATCCATGAGCGCGAGGACGATCTTGTAGTCGGCACGTTCGGCCGGTCCATCTATGTCCTCGACGATATTGCCCCCCTGCGCGACCTCTCGGTCGACTCGCTCGAGACCGACACGCGACTTTTCCCGGTCCGCCGGGCCTGGTGGTATCAGGAACAACACGAGCTTGGATTCGGCTTCAGGGCGTCTCAGGGCGACGGCTATTTCCAGGCCGAGAACCCGGCCTTCGGGGCCCTCATCACCTATTATGTCAGCGAGGGCCTGCAGACGTCCGAAGAGGCGCGCCAGGAGATGGAAAGCCCGTTGGTCGAAGCGGGCGAGGATACACCCTTCCCCGGCTTCGACGTGATCGAATCGGAACGACGTGAAGCGCCGCCGCGTTTCTGGCTGGTCATTCGCGACAGCGCCGGTGATGTGGTGCGGCGTCTGCCCGGGCCTGTTTCGTCCGGCTTCCACCGTGTCACCTGGGATCTCACCTATCCGAGCTCCGACGCGGTGACCACGCCCGATACGGCAGATTCCGAGACATCGGGCTATCTCGTCGCTCCGGGCCGTTACTCGGTCGAGCTGGTGCGACAGAGTAATGGCGAAACCGTCGTAATGGGTGAGGCCCAGACGATCGAGGTTGAACGCCTCACCGATGGCGCCCTGCCCGGCTCGCCGGATGACGAGGTGGTTGCCTTCTGGGAGCGGCTTGCCTCGATGCAGCGTCAGGTCTCTGCGGCCTCGGCGTCCATCGAGTTGACCCATGCGCGCATCGCACGCCTGCAATCAGCGCTTTATCGAACGCGTACGGCGCCGGGTACGCTTGATGACCGCTACGAAGCCCTGAGACAGGAATTGTTCGCCATTGAGGAAGCTCTGGGCGGCAATCAGACCATGGCGGGCCGCCATGGCGCGCAAGCGTCCACGGTCGGCGCACGGCTATCCTTCGCGCAATTGGGAACCGGCAATTCGAGCTACGGCCCTTCGCCGTCCCATGAAGCACAATTGCAGATGGCGGAAGAAGAAATGGCCGGCATTCGTGAACGGCTGGCCAATCTGACCGAGGCGGCCATTCCGGCGTTCGAGGCTGACCTGGCCGCGGTCGATGCGCCATGGACGCCGGGCACGCCAATGCCGCCCTGGTGAAGGACAGAGCCACAGCAGCGCTGAAAAGACAGATCGACAGGCAATGCGCAAACGGGAGGTGAGCGAGACCCGCCTCACCTCCGCCGCACGCCGCATTTGCCGATAGCCGCCTTCTGTCGGAAGGTCTGCCCTCACCCGCCCGGAGCCTTGCCATGACCGCCATCAATCCTGACGCCCCGATCCTGGTGACCGGCGGGACCGGCTATCTGGCCGGAGTGATCATCGCGCAATTGCTCGACGCCGGGCACACGGTGCACGCCACGGTCCGCGATCCGGACAAGCGGGACCGACTGGCCGCACTGGACGCGCTGGCGGCGACCTCGCCCGGCTCGATCCGGTATTTTCGGGCTGATCTGCGGGATCCGGAGGCGTTCGGCCCGGCCATGACCGGATGCGAGCTGGTGATCCACACCGCCTCGCCCTTCATCGCCCATGTCGCCGATCCGCAGCGCGATCTGGTTGACCCGGCGGTTGAGGGGACACGCAATGTGCTGACGGCCGCGAACGCCACCGAAAGCGTGAAACGCGTCGTGCTGACCTCCAGCTGCGCCGCCATCTATGGCGACAATGCCGATATCGCCGCCATGCCGGAGCGCAAGCTGACCGAGGCGGTGTGGAATACCAGCTCGTCCCTTCGCCACCAGGCCTATTCCTTCTCCAAGACCCTGGCCGAAAAGGCCGCCTGGGAAATCGCCGGTGCCCAGTCACGCTGGGACCTTGTGACCATCAACCCGTCACTCATCCTCGGCCCCGGCATTGATCCGATGACCTCCGGCGAGAGCTATGCGCTGATCACCCAGATCGGGGACGGGACGATGGCCGCGGGCGTTCCCGATTTCCGCATCGGGGCCGTCGATGTCCGCGATGTCGCTGCGGCGCATATCAAGGCGGGCTTCACCCCGCAGGCGGAAGGTCGTCACATCCTGTCAGCGCATAATACGGGATTTGTCGAAATGAGTGCGGTCCTGCGTGACCATTTCGGATCAGACTATAAATTCGGCAAATCCATTCTGCCGAAATTCCTGGTCTGGCTGGCCGGACCGATGATCAATCCGGCACTGACGCGCAAAATGGTCAGCCGCAATGTCGGCATTCCCTTCATTGCTGACAATGCCAAGAGCCGAACCGCGCTGGGCATGACCTACCGCCCGCTGCAAGCCACGCTGACCGAGCATTTCCAGCAATTGATCGATGCCGGTCGGATCACCTCAAAGCAGTAGTCGGCGCCGGTCGAGCGGGCAATCTGCCCTGACTCAGGGGGCCAGGAATGTGCCGCTCGCATCCGGCTTGCCCCAATATTGCAGCTGGTCGATGTCATGGACCGGGACCGGCCTGGAATAGCCGCCACAATCAATGGTCCTGAGAATGTCGTTGATCACCGTCAACCGTGCGACGCGCTTGTTGTCAGCCTTGACCACCCGCCAGGGCAGGGGCTGGCAGGTGTCGGTGAGCATGCGATTGCGCGCCTTTGAATAATCGTCCCATTTCGCGACGGCGACGGCATCGATCGGACTGATCTTCCAGGTCTTGAGCGGGTTCTGACGCCGATCCTCGAGGCGGGATATCTGCTCGTCCTTTGAGATGTCGAGATAGTATTTGAGCAGGATCAGACCGTCGTCGATCAGAATCTTCTCGAACGCGCCGACATCGGCCAGGAAGCTCTCATACTGGGCGTCAGAGCAGAACCCCATCACCTTCTCGACACCGGCCCGATTATACCAGGAGCGGTTGAACAGCGCCGTCTCGCCCTGGGCCGGAAGATAGGAGGTCCAGCGCTGGAAATACCAGGAACTGCGGTCGCGCTCACTGGGTTTGCCAAGCGCCACGACGCGGGTCTCACGCGGGCTTTGATGCTCCGAGATGCGCTTGATGACGCCATCCTTGCCAGAACTGTCCCTGCCCTCGAAAAGGATCAGAAGGCGCAAATCCCTGGCGATGATGTGACGTTGCAGGTCGACCAGATTGATCTGGGCATCGAGCAATTGCGCGCGGTATAGCGTCTTGTCCATTGTGACATGTCCTGTCGGTCCGGCTCACAGCTTGGGCCAGCGGGCCCGTAAAAGGTAGCCCAAACGGCACCCATGCGCCTCTGGCAGCAAGTCTGGACGGGCAAACCGTCCGACAGGCCCCTGAGGCGGAGCGTCGCAGGCGGTTTGGTCGCATCGCATCGTGCCGGCTGCAAGCCTAGCGTGAAGGCGGACAAGAGGAGACCTCCATGAACCACAAACACCGCAAGATCCTGCACGCCCTGTTCGCCCATCCGGAACCGGCCAATCTGGCGCCGGCTGATGTCGAGCACGTCCTGTCGGACCTGGGAGCGGAACTGCATGAACGCAGCGGGGCCAAATTCTCGGTCACCCTCAACGGACATACGGCGAGCTTCCATCACGCCCAGCACAGCCTGCCAAAGGATGAAGTCCGCGCCGTGCGGAAATTCCTCGAGACAGCCGGCATCGACGCCGAGCGTGACTATCCGCTCTGAGGCGAGCGGATAAAATTTCGCCTCAAGCCTGTGCCAGCAGCGCCTCGCTGACCGCCCACAGGCGTTCCGCCGACTCGTCGCTGCAGGCATGGGCATCGACCCCGCCATAGCGGGCCATCGGGCTGGACGGGTCGGTCGGAGCGGCGATATCGGCGTTCTCGCAATAGACGCCCGGCTTGCCGGCAAGGTCTGCTGCCGTCGCCGCCCACAGCGTGGTCGAACACCCCTGCTCGGGGGTCTTGAAGCCCTGACGGGCCAGTTCCGACGGCTCGCCATCCTCGCCCAGCCACCCCAGCGCGATCATTTCCTCTTGCGGCAAATGGCGCTGGAGCGGGGTGAAGATGCCGCCGGGATGGACCGAGAAGGCGAGCCCGCCATTGTCCTGCAGACGCCGTGACAAGCCGTTGGCAAACAGCGCATTGGCGGTCTTGGCCTGACCATAGGCCTGCCATTTGTCATAGGGCGTGTCGCGATACTGGATATCGTCCCAGCGGATATCAGACAGTTTGTGAGCGGTAGAGGAGAGCGCGACCACACGCGCGCCCGCAGTCTTTTTCAGCAGAGGCAGCAATGACAGCGTCAGGGCAAAATGCCCCATATGATTGATGCCGAACTGCGATTCCCAGCCCGGCCCGACCCGTGCTTCAGGACAGGCCATGATGCCGGCATTGTTGATCAACAGGTCAAGCCGGGCCAGCCGACCAGACACGCTGTCCGCAAAGCCGCGAACCGAGGCCAGGTCCGCCAGGTCCATGGGCGCGGTCGAGACATCTCCCGTGATCCCCGCCAGGGCCTCTGCCGCCTTGTCGGGTGAGCGGACCGGCACAATGACCGAGACGCCCCTGGCGGCGAGACTGCGCACCGTTTCAAGGCCGATTCCGCTATAGCCGCCGGTGACGATTGCCGTTTTGCCAGACAAGTTGAGACCTGCGAGGACCTCGTCGCCTGTGCTCTTGGCGTGAAAGCCCGAGGCAGTCGGAATTTGATCGGAAACAGCCATGTCGGCCTCCTTGGAGCGGATCGGGAAGTGGGGTCGAAATCGACGCGGGAGCACGGTGTCGCCGTTTCAACGACGTGACAAGTCGTTCCACGGACCGGTCAGGGCCATGGAACAGCCAGGGCCATGAGGCCCGACGGTTTCCTCTGCCTGGCCCGTTTGCCGCTTGCCAAGGCCGGCCACACCGCCTTAGCCTGAAAAAACGAACACTGTTCACTTGAGCGCAGGAAAGCTTGGACCTCATGCAACTCGTCAGCGATGTCATTCTGGAAGACCGCCCACAGACCGAGCCCGGCTTCGGTGCGACCTATCCGGGCTTTGACGACTTCAAACTGTGGGATCCGGCTGCCTGGACATCGGGCCATCCGCACGACTTCTTCAGGAAGATGCGCGAACAGGCGCCGGTGATGTGGCAGAGCGCCGACAAGTCGAAGGCCGGCTATTGGTCGGTTACACGCTATGACGACATCAAGACGGTCGAACTGGCACCAGAGATCTATTCCTCGGAACGCGGCAGCATCAACATGTTCGTGATGCCGCGGAAGGAATGGAAGCCCAAGAAGCTGATCCCCGCCGCCTTCAACTCGATCATCAACCTGGATCAGCCGCATCACATGCAGATGCGGATCCAGCAAAAGGACTTCTTCATCCCGCGCTTTGTCTCTGAACTGCAAGAGCGTGTCGATGCGAAGATTGATGACCTGCTCGACGAGATGGAAAGACGCGGCCCGGTCGTGGATTTCGTGAAACTGTTCTCGCAGGAACTGCCGCTCTTCACGCTGTGCGAGATGCTCGGTGTCGATGAGGCGGACCGGCCGAAGATCATTGAGTGGATGCATTATCTCGAACTGGCCAACCAGTATTTCGTCAATCCCTGGTCCCTGCTGTCTCGACGTCCCTGGTTCCCGATCAAATTCTATCACCATGTCAACGCGATGTTTGCCTATGGCGAGCGCGTCATGGCCGAGCGACGGGCCAATCCGCGCCGCGACCTGATGACCGCGATTGCCAATACCGAGATGGCCGGCAAGCCCCTGCCCCAGGAGTATCTGGACGGGTCCTGGCTGCTCATCATCTTCGCCGGCAATGACACCTCGCGAAACTCGCTGTCCGGGACCATCCGCCTGATGACCCAATTCGAAGACCAGCGTGAGGCGATCCTGTCAGACCCATCCCTGATCCCGGCGATGACCAATGAAGCCCTGCGCATGATTTCTCCGGTTCAGCACATGCGTCGCACGGCCATGGAAGACACCGAGCTCAACGGTCAGCGCATCGCCAGGGACGAGAAGGTTGTCCTTTGGTATCCGGCTGCCAATCGGGACCCGTCGGTCTTTCCCGACCCGGACCGTTTCGACATGACCCGGGAGAATGGCGACAAGCACCTGGCTTTTGGCCATGGCGCCCACAAATGCCTCGGTAGCCGGATTGCCCAGATGCAATTGCAATCGGCTTTCCGCAAGATTTTCGAACGCTTCCCGAAGATTGCCTGGACAGGCCGACAGACCATCGCGCCGAATACGCTGGTCCACGCCATCTCTTCGCTTGAGGTCAATCTCTATGGCCGCGACGGCGAACGCCCGCGTCCGGTGCAAGAGCGATGGCCGTGATGACGACCTGACGCCCTACGATAACACTGGGCCTGGCCGACAAGATGGGTTTAGCTGTGGCACTGTTTCAGGAGGGTTGAATGCGGATAGTCCTGATGGTCCTGGCGGGCCTGGTCATCGTGATGGGTCTGGCGACCTATGGCCCCGGCTCGATCGACGCCATGCGGATGGTCGTGCCCCCGCCCGACCCACGCCTGGACGGGCTGTTCGAAACCACCCGACCTGTGACGCGGACGGAAATGCCGGAGCTTCACGGCGCCGAGGATCTCGAGCCGGGCCCGGATGGCCGACTTTACGCTTCGCTGGCCGATGGCCGCATCATGGCGCGGGATGTCGAGGGGCACTGGACCCAGGTCGCCGACACCGGCGGGCGGCCGCTGGGTCTGAGCTTTGCTCCCGATGGCACCTTGTTTGTCGCGGATGCGCTGCGTGGCTTGTTGCGCCAGACACCCGATGGCTGGGAAACCTGGATCGCTTCAGCCCGGGATGGCGGCGAACTGGTCTTTGCTGACGACCTCACCGTGCTGGACGATGGCCGCATCATCCTCACCGATGCCTCGCTACGCCATGGCTATGGCGCCCATCTGACATCCTTCCTGGAAGGCGAGCAGACGGGACGCATCCTGATGGTCACCGGCCCCGACGACATGTCCGAACTGGTTGGCGGCCTGGGCTTTATCAACGGGGTCGATCACGACCCTCTGACGGGCCTGGTCTATATCAATGAAACCTGGACCGGCCGTATCTGGCAGCTCGATCCGGACAGTGGCGATCTGGACATTCTGATCGAAGGCCTGCCCGGCTATCCAGACAATCTGGAATTTGACGCCGAGACCGGCCTGATCTGG
Organism: Maricaulis maris MCS10; assembly: GCF_000014745.1. Classification (NCBI taxonomy): domain Bacteria; kingdom Pseudomonadati; phylum Pseudomonadota; class Alphaproteobacteria; order Maricaulales; family Maricaulaceae; genus Maricaulis; species Maricaulis maris. The sequence goes on from NC_008347.1 coordinate 1,835,585, forward strand.
ACCGCCATGCCTTCGCCGCGTGCCGTCGACCTGGAAGCTTTGCATGCCCGCCCCCTGGTCAAACGCCTGGTCTGGCGCTGGCTGCAGCTGGCCGGTCTGCCGCCATTGCCCGATACCCCCGCCATGGCGATCGCCGTTGATACTGACGGCCAGGCAGTCTTCGGCCTGACCGGGCCATCCGACGGCGCCGAAGGTACGACAACGGCCTTGGTCTGGCAGGGCGAGTTATGGACGTCCGGCCTGGCCCGTGACGGCATTACCGTCTTCGAGGCACCGGACGCCACGATCGGGGACGCGACGAACTAGTCAACAATGCCCCAGACAACTGCCGTCCCGGCGCCACCCTTCTGGGTTTTTACCTCCCGCCGCATGCGGGGGTCAAAGCTGATATGATTGATACGGCGCGAGGCCTCATAGATCAGCTGGTCAAAGGCCAGGGGCGAGGCCTCAAGCGCGCGCGCCACATCAACCGGCTCCATGCCCTTGACCGAGAAGTCCGCAGCATAGCCCAGGGCATGGGCGGAATTGCTGACGCCGCCCACCGCCTTGTTGACCACGGGATTTCGGTATCCCGATGTGATGGTGATGGCCCGGTCGCCCAAAATCCGTCGAACCTGCTCCATGCCACAGGCCAGGCCGTGCAGGGCCCTCATGTGCGGCTCGTCGGGGGTATTGGGGTCACCGAGCTCATCGGCCGTGTCGGACCGGGTAAACTCGTCCAGCTTGAAATTGCGGCTCAACATGTATCTCTCCAATGCGTTCCGGCCAATCCGTTCAGGCCAATACGGTCAGGCATGATGCCCAGTATAGCGCAAAACCCCTCGCACGCAGAAGGTGTATCTCGACAGGCCCGAATGACCGCCATGCGGCCACAAGTGTCATCCGCCCTCGTGCCCGCCAGTCCCTGCCGCTAGCCTCGCCGACGACCACAGCAAAGGACCGGTCACCATGAACCCAACACCGGACGGACCAGCGCCCCAACGTTTCCGGCATGCGCTTCCCGACGGCCACCTGGCCGGGCTGGCCTGGCCCGCCCCCGACAAGCCGCGACTGGTCTTCATCCATGCCAACGGGTTCTGCGCCAGCGCCTACCGCTCGGTCCTGTCCCGCCTGGCGGCCGATTTCGATATTCTGGCTCCTGACCTGCGCGGTCATGGCACATCGCGCCTGCCCGTTGATCCGGACCGGCATCACAACTGGCACATTTATGTCCGCGACATTTGTGCCTGGCTCGGCGCACTCGATCGTCCGGCCGATGCGCTGGCCGGTCATTCCATGGGTGCCATCATCGCGATGATGAGCGCTGCACGCCAGGACCAGCCGACATCGCTGGCACTGGTGGAGCCGGTGGTCATGCCTTCGATCGTCTATCTGACCGCACGAAGCCCGTTTCGCGGCATCATGCGCGGACGGATCGCAATCGCCAATGCGGCCCGCAAACGCTATGACGGCTGGCCCGCCCGCAGCGACGCCGCCAAACGCTATGCCCGCCACAAGACCTTTCGAAACTGGGCCGACGGCGTGCTCGATGATTATCTGGAAGACGGGCTGATGTCCGATGGTGAGGGCGGTGTGCGCCTGTCCTGCAATCCGATGTGGGAGGCCGCCAATTACGAGGCTCAGGGTCATGATATCGGCGCATCGCTGGATCAGGCCTCCGGACCGATCCATGTTCTCAAAGCCGAACACGCGTCCACCATTATCAATCGCCGGGCGCTAACCGGGCGCGGAATCGGCATCGACCTCCTGGCCGGCGCCGGCCATCTCGCGCCAATGGAAGCGCCCGGGCCCGTCGCCGACTGGATCGCCACTCGCCTGACCGCGCCCCGACCGGATTGATTCGGGAAGCAGGGCCAACAAGCACCAAGACACCCGTCAGACAGGGAGACTGACATGACGCAGCACGAACGATTTTCCGACCGCGTGACCGTCGCAGTCACGGACCGGGTCGCGCATGTCGAACTGGACCGTCCTGACAAGCTCAACGCCATCGACCCAGCCATGTTTGAAGGCCTTCACGAGGCCGGGCAGTTCCTCGCCGCGCGCGATGATGTGCGGGCCGTTGTCCTGAGCGGGCGCGGACGAATGTTCTGCGCCGGGCTCGATTTCGGCAGTTTCGCCGCCATGGCTGGTGACACCGGCGCGCTGGACCCGCTGGAGAAGCGCACCCACGGCCTCGCCAACATGCCACAACAGGCCTGCCTGCAATGGCGAGACCTGCCGGTTCCGGTCATCGCTGCTATCCAGGGCGGCGCCCTTGGCGGCGGACTCCAGATCGCCCTGGGCGCCGATATTCGGCTGGTGACAAAGGATGCCCGATTGTCGATCGCCGAGATCCGGTGGGGCCTGGTACCCGATATGGGCGGATGTGTTGTCCTGCCCGGACTGATGCGCGAGGACCAGATCCGGGAGCTGACCTATACCGGACGCGACGTGGCGGGCAGCGAAGCCGTCTTGCTTGGGTTGGCGACCCGGATTGCCGATGATCCGGTCGCCGAGGCCTTCACCCTGGCGACCCGTATTGCGGGACAAAGCCCGTCTGCCATGCGGGCGGCGAAACGACTGCTGACCATTGCCGCCAGCGCCGACCCGGCCACGGTCCTCATGGCCGAGTCGCGCGAGCAATCAGCCCTGATGGGCAATGCCGATCAGGTCGAAGCGGTCATGGCACATTTGGAAAAGCGGGCCCCGGTGTTCGACTGACGGAGCGAGGTCCTCAGTCTTCTGCCCACTGCCGCAAGAGATTGGCCTTCGTCTTGAGGACCAGGTCCAGCTCGCGGGTCTTGCCATCACGTGCAAACAGCGCGGCGGAGACCTGATCGAGGTCAAACAGGATTTCGCGCTGATCCGGTCGCCGGACCAGACTGCGCACCCAGCCCACAACAGCCACGCGCTCACCACGTGTCACCGGCGCGACCTGATGGATCGCCGATGTCGCATAGACGACTGCATCGCCAGCCGCGAGCTTGATCTCGGTTTCGCCATCGGGTCCGTCCATGACCAGTTCGCCGCCGTCATAGCTGTCCGGATCACTGAGAAAGAGTGTGAAGGACAGGTCGGCTCGACGTCCGCCCATCAGCGCGTCATCGATATGCGGTCCGTAGGCCATGCCGTCCCGGTAACGCGAGACGAGTATCCTCGACAGGGTCTTGGGCCGGGCGAAGCTGACAAACCCGGCATGAGCCATCAAAGCCTTGCGGACCTCGCTGCGGACCGTATCGACCCGCGCTCCGGCCTCGAGCTGTTCATTGGCCTTAACGGCTCGCGCCACCTGCCCCGCCGTCGTGCCCCCATCGACGAAACCACCCTGCCCGATCAGGTCGCGTAAATGATCTACCTGTTCGGACGGACAGACTTTTTGCAGATGAATGAGCATGGCCGTTCCTGCGATTGATTGTCATGTACTCAAAAAGCGGATACCCGTTTATGCCATCGAAATGCACAAAAACCATCTGTGAAGGGAAGTATCATGGGCATCAAGCGGCGCACTCGTATCTGGACGTCGGTCGGCACAGCGGCATTGCTGGGCGGGCTGGCCGGGTGCAGCAATCCTGCCGAAACGCCTGCGAGCCCCGAAGGGCACCAGGATCTGGCCGCCAACCACGCCCCGGCCCCGACGTTTTCCGAGGGTGAAGGTGAAGGCCAAGGCGGCGGCTCTGGTGGTGAGTTTGGCATTGATCCGGCCGAGGCCGAACGCAATCCGGTCGTTTACCTGATCGCTCTGGAAGTGATGCGGGCTCACTATCTCGCCGGGATTGACGCGCTCGAAGCCGGCGAACGGACTGCCGGCGCCGAGATGTTCGCCCATCCGATCGCCGAGATCTACATCGACTTCGAGCCGGTGCTCGAGGCGCAAGGGGCTCCTCTGTTCGGCGACGCCATGACCGACGCCTCGGTCGCCCCGTATAGCGGCGAAAGTGACGAGGCCATTGCCGCCTACGTCACAAACGTCATCGACTCGATTGATGCCGCGTCGGCATTCGCACCTCGCGGGCAGATCTCCCCCGCCGGTGTGCATGCGCGCGTCCTGAGCGACCTGATCGAGCGCGCCGTCCTGCAATACGAAGTCCTCGCCACCAATCCCGATGCACAGGAACCCTATCTCGATGGCTATGGATTCAGCCGGGCCGCGCAGCGCTATGCTGGAAACCATCTGGAACAGATCGCCGAAGCGGATGCCGACATGGCGCTTGACCTGGGCCGGACGATCTCCGCTATCGGGCGCGTCTTCCCGACCGCGACACGTCCCGCAGAGCTTGCGGGCGATAGCGCCGCACTGACGGCAATGGCCGCCGATATCCGCCGGGGCGCCGACGCCATGCGGTGAGCCGGCAGAGATGGCGAGCAGGACAGGACCGCCTGGAACGACCGACAGGTCCCCTGGTTTTTGCGAACGCGCACAGTTGGCTGACCTGACAACGCCCCGGTTTGGCTGATATAGGCGGGGCAGATTGTCATCCACGGATACCCATGCCCCGCTTTCTGGTCGCCGCCCTCTACAAATTCGCCCCGCTCGATGCCGACGGAAAACTGCAAGCTGATCTGAAGTCAGCCTGTGAGCACCATAATGTTTTCGGCACCCTGTTGCTGGCGCCGGAAGGAATCAATGGCACGATTGCTGGTCCCAGTGCGGGTGTGCACGTCATTCTGGCAGAGCTGCGCGCCTTGCCTGGCTTCGACACGCTCGAGCACAAGGAAAGCCATGCCGACACACAGCCCTTCTTGCGGATGAAGGTGCGCTTGAAGCGTGAAATCGTGACCATGGGCGTGACCGATATCGACCCGGTGGATGATGTTGGAACCTATGTCGAGCCGGAAGACTGGAACGATCTGATCTCCGCACCGGATGTGGTCACCATCGATACGCGCAATGACTATGAAGTCCGCATCGGCCAGTTCGAAGGCGCGATCAATCCGCATACCGTCTCCTTCCGCGAGTTTCCCGACTGGTTCCGCCAGTTCAGGGAAACCCGCCCCGATGCCCGTATCGCCATGTACTGCACCGGCGGCATCCGCTGCGAGAAGGCGACCGCGTTTGCCCGCATGGAAGGCGTCGACGATGTCTTTCACCTCAAGGGCGGTATCCTGAAATATCTCGAGACCGTACCGGAAGCGCAGAGCCGCTGGCGCGGTGAGTGCTTCGTTTTCGATCGCCGCGTGGCAGTGAAACACGGGCTGGAGCTGGGCTCGCACACGCTCTGCCATGCCTGTCGCGAGCCGTTGGGCCCGGAAGACCTGCGCTCGCCGGACCATGTTGTCGGCGTCTCCTGCCCCCACTGTGTAGAGGGTCGCACACCCGAGCAAAGGGAGCGCTATGCCGAACGCCATCGCCAGGAGGAAATGGCGCGGGCCCGCGGTGAATGGCATCTGGGCCAGCCGGGAGCCGTCCGGGAGACCGATGGATGAGCACCGGCCTGCCCATCCTCTACTCCTTCCGTCGATGTCCCTATGCGATGCGCGGCCGCCTCGCCCTGGACGTCAGTGGTCTTGGGGTCGAGCACAGGGAAATCCTGCTGCGCGACAAGCCTCAAGCCATGCTCGACGCCTCTCCGAAAGGCACGGTTCCGGTCCTTGTCCTGGATGATGGCCGTGTCATAGAGGAAAGCCTGGAGGTCATGTTGTGGGCGCTGGGCCAGAATGACCCCGAGAACTGGCTGGAAGGGCGGGAGAGATCACTGGACCTCATCGCCGCCTGTGACGACCAGTTCAAACCCCATCTCGACCGATACAAGTATGCGACCCGGTATGAAGGCGCCGATCCGCTCGAACACCGCGCCGCCGCGAGCGAGTTTGTGACAGTGCTGGACAAGCGCCTGCAGCAACATCGCTGCCTCACCGGTGACCGCGACCGATTGGCCGATTACGGAATTTTCCCCTTCATCCGCCAGTTCGCCAACACCGATCGCGACTGGTTTGACGCGCAATCATGGGCCGCGCTGAAGTCCTGGTTGGCCCGCCACCTCGGATCGGAACGTTTTGCCAGGATCATGGAAAAACACCCCCTCTGGTCCGGGACCGGTTGATTTCACCCATCAACGGGTCGTCCGGAGGTGATGCGTCAATCCCACACTTCACGAGCATTTCTTGCTGCGCCGCAACATTTCTGTGTCACAGAAACGAAATATCCGTTATCGGAGCGTCCATTCTTGCTGCAGCGGCGCGAAGTATCCCCAATTCGCCCGTCGCAGCCACTTTTGATTGGCTCGAAAGACACCCTCATGATCAAGACACTCTCCACCCGCAAGCGTCTCCAGCTCGCCGGCGCCAGCGCCATTGCGCTCTCGGCTGCCTGCCTGGCTCCCACAGCCGCGATGGCCCAGGACACGGCGCCGTCCAGCGCGACCGTCGAAACCATCATCGTGACGACGACCCGCCGGGAAGAGAATATCCAGGACGTCGCCAACTCGGTGACTGCCTCGTCCGGCGAAGCCCTGGCGCCCTTCACTGAAGGTGGCGCCGACATCCTGAGCCTCGGCGCCCGCATCCCGTCGGTCTATGCCGAAAGCTCCAATGGTCGCGTTGCCCCGCGTTTCTACATCCGCGGCCTTGGCAATACCGACTTTGACCTTGCCGCCTCCCAGCCCGTGTCCGTGATCATGGACAATGTGGTGATGGAGAACGTGATCCTGAAATCCTTCCCGCTGTTTGATGTCGCCCAGGTCGAGATCGCCCGCGGCCCGCAGGGCACGCTGTTTGGTCGCAACACCACAGCCGGCACGATCAAGTTCGACAGTGTCCGCCCGAGCCAGGAAACCGATGGCTATGTCAGCGTCACCGCCGGCTCCTACGGCACGATGAACCTGGAAGCCGCCATGGGCGGTGCCATCCTCGAAGACGTGCTCAGCGCCCGCCTGTCCCTGCTGTCGCAGCATCGCGATGACTGGATCGACAATGGCTTCACCGGCGAGAACAATGCGCTCGGCGGCCATGATGAAATGGCCGGCCGCGCCCAGCTTTTCTTCACGCCGAATGACAGTTTCGACGCCCTGCTGAACGTGCATGCCCGTTCTCTGACCGGCACCTCGGCCGTGTTCCGCGCCAATATCCTGTCGCCTGGCAGCAATTCGCTCAACGGCAATTTCGTGCGCGATGAAGTCTACTATGACAGCACGTTCAACAACCCGCAGGCCTATGACAATTGGGGCACCTCGGCGACGTTGAACTTTTACACCGGCTCCGGCCTCACCCTGACCTCGATCACCGCATTCGAGTCCGCCGACGGCTACAGCCTCGGCGATATTGACGGCGGCAATCTGGTCACCGGCCCGGGCTTCATCCCCTTCCCGTCCGAGACCCAGGACGGCATCGACACGCTGGAGCAGTTCACCCAGGAATTCCGCCTGGCGTCTGACGACAGCCAAGCCACCACCTGGCAGGTCGGTGCCTATTATTTCGAGAGCGAGTTCGACATCACGACGGTCGGCCCGAATGGTGGTTTCCCGCCGTCGACAACGGTCCGTCACGACAACACGCTGTGGTCAGCCTTCGGTCAGGTCAGCCACCAGCTGAATGACAATCTGGAACTGTCGGGCGGTATCCGCTTCACGCATGACGCCAAGGATCTCATCGGTGTGGTGACCTCGATCCCGGTGACGCCAGTGTCCGTTTCCGACGACCAGATCAGCTGGGACCTGTCGGCCTATTACGACCTGGACGACCGCCAGGCGGTCTTTGCCCGCCTTGCCCGCGGCTTCCGTGGCCCGTCGATCCAGGCCCGTGACGTTGCCTTCTTCAGCCAGCCATCAGTGGCTGACAGCGAGACCTCGACGTCTTTCGAACTCGGCTACAAGTCCGAACCGCTGGATGGTCGCGCGCGTTTCAATGCCACGGCCTTCTACTACCAGGTCGACGACTTGCAGCTCTCTGCCGTCGGCGGTGCCGGCAATCTGGTCCAGCTGATCAATGCCGATCGCGGCGTCGGCTATGGCTTCGAGATCGACAGCGAAATCTTCGTGACCGACAACCTATTCGTCACGGCCGGCTTCTCCTGGAACGAAACCGAACTGCAGGACAATGACCTGGAAGTCGGCGTTTGCGCCCAGTGCACCGTGCTGGATCCGGATGCCGATATCGACGGCTTCCACGAAGTTGATGGTAATCCCTTCCCGCAGGCCCCCGACTACATCCTGTCCTTCACGGCCCGCTATTCGATCCCGGCCGGCAATGGCGGTGAGTGGTTCGCCTATACCGACTGGTATTATCAGGGCCGCACCAACCTCTTCCTCTATGAGTCGGAAGAATTCTACTCGGACGGCAATTTCGAAGGCGGCCTGCGTGTCGGTTATGCCGGTGAGCTGTCCGGTGGCCAGGACTACGAGATCGCCCTGTTCGCCCGCAATATCACGGATGAGGAAAACCTCGTCGGCGGCATCGACTTCAATAACAATACCGGTTTCGTCAACGAGCCGCGCATTGTTGGCGCTTCCTTCCGTGCCAGCCTGAACTAGGCCGTCACAACAAAGGTTAAGACTTGAAAAGCCCCGGGTACAAACCCGGGGCTTTTTTTATTCGCTGCATTTTTCGGCACGGTCGGGCATCAAGGTAACAACTGATCCCCCCGAAAGACTGAGGGCGCCCCGACGGGGCGCCCTCTTTTTCATTCCCGGTCCCGGGTTCAGGTCCGTGACACAGCTATTCCCAGAAATAGGGCTGGCGCTGACGATCACCGGTGACCGTCTCGTTCATCGTCGCGGCGTCATAGAGACGACCATTGAGCATGACGTATTCGATCTCGTCGGTATTGCCGATATCGTCCAGCGGGTTGGCGGTCATGACGACCAGGTCCGCCAGCTTGCCGACTTCCAGCGAACCAAGATCACTGTCGAAGCCCAGATGGCGGGCCGGTGCGATGGTCGCCGTTTCCAGCGCTTGGAGCGGCGTAAAGCCACCGCGGACGAAAGACCACATCTCCCAATGGGCGGCGAGGCCTTCCTGCTGGCCATGGGCGCCGATGGACACTTCAACGCCACGATTGCGCAGAAGAAGGGCCGTTCGGGCACTGTCATCATCGACGAAGTCTTCCTCCGGTGCCGTGGTCCGGCGCACCGTGCCGGCCTGCAGGATGCGCGGCGGCACATGTTGCGACAGGATCGGATGCAGCCAGACATCGGTCGCCTGGCGCCAATAAGGGTCACCGGCAAGCCCGCCATACGTCACCACCAGGGTCGGCGTATAGGCGACCTCGGTCTGCTCATACATCTGGAGGACGTCCTCATAGATGGCAGAGAGCGGCAGATTGTGCTCGATCGAGGTATTGCCGTCGGCCACCATGGCCATGTCCATATGATAGTTGGAGCCACCCTCCGCGACCACTTCGACACCGGCCTCAATGGCCGCCGCCACCACCTGCTGGCGCTGCTCGCGCCGCGGCTGATTGTAGTTCTTGATCGAGTGGGCACCCTGCGAGGCAAGGCGGAAGACATGCTCCTGCGCGTCTTCGTAATTGTCGATCTGGGCATAGACCGACGCCGCGCGAGCGCCGTAGACGATCTCGCCGGTCGAATAGATGCGCGGCGCCAGAAGATTGCCGGCACGCTGGTATTCGGAGGCCGGGAAAATCATGCTGGCCCGGCTCGACGGGTCATGGATGGTGGTCACACCAAGCGCCAGATGGGCGATGACCGACCAGTTCTGCTCGGGGATGATATCGCCCGTGCCCTGTGGTCCGTGCGCATGAGCATCGATGAAGCCCGGCGTGATCGTCCGGCCGGACATGTCGACCGTACGGGCGCCGTCCGGCACCGCCACATCGGCACCAATGGCAGCGATACGATTGCCGTCGATGATGATGGTTCCACTCTCGATCACACCGCCGTCTTCGCCGGCCATGGTGATGATGCGGGCATTGGTCAGGGCCACCACACCGGTCGGACGGTCTGCGGTAGCAGCCATCGACAGGTCAACGCCTGTCGTCGGCGGGGTGTATTCGCGCTCGCCGCTCGGATCGGGGCGGAACTCGTCGACCGTAGCGGTAAAGAAGGTCGGGCCCATCGACCAGTGAACGGCGTCGCCAGCCCCGCTCCAGTGGAAATAGTTCCCGCCATTGCCGGAGATCTCGACCGTCGGCAGGGCCGAGCTGCCACGGCCACCGGAAACCGATTGCGGTCCGGGCAGGAGCGGTTGCACGAAGACGTCGTAATTCTGGCGGAAGGCAACATGACTGCCATCCGGCGACACCTGATAACCGGTCACCAGATCGCCCGTCACATGGGTGCGTTCCTGATTGCCATTCAGGTCTATGGAGACAAGTCGCGCACCGCCACCGCCGCGGGTCACGAAAATGCGGTCATTGGAGGCTCCGAAATGCGGATCAGAGCCGCTGTCTGTAACGCGAACCATGTCGCCGCCATCGGCCGCTACACGGTAGACACCTTCATTCTCCGACCATTCCGGTGCCGTCAGATAGCCACCCGAGCCTTTCTCGAACACGACGGTCTCGCCGTCCGGCGAGAAGCGCGGATTGCGGTAGTGACCGGGCTGGCTCGTCAGGACCCGCTCGCGGCCGCCGCGGACAGAAATCGTGCGGATTGAACCCAGCGCATCATCATCCCAGGTCGCAAAGGCAATGGTACGGCCATCAGCCGACCAGGTCGGCATCATTTCGCGGCGCGTGCCATCATCGCGGGTCAGCCGGCGCGGCTCGCCGCCGTCCGCCGCCCTCACCCACAATTGCCCGAGTGTCTCATAGACGATCTGGCTGCCGTCCGGCGATGCGGTTGCAAATCGCGGCATGCGGGTCTGGAATGTGTCCGGTGCCACCTCGACAGACGGGCGCGGCGGATCGATCACGTCGCGGGTATCGGTGATGCTGAACGGAATATTGGTGACCGCACCGGTCTCGATATCGACACGCTGGATGCCACCATCGGCCCAATAGACCAGAGAGCCGCTGTCGGGCATCCAGTCCATGTTCGGATACATGCCGGTCACGCCCCAGGTTTCCTGCATGTCCTGATCGACGGTCTCGACCAGGCGACGCTCCTCGCCGGTATCGAGGTCCTTGATCCACAGGCCCGAGCGGATGCGGTCACGACGGATGAAGGCCATGTAGCGGCCATCCGGTGACGGCGCCGGGCGCACAGCCCCGCCCGCCCCGGACACGGCGGTATCGGTTTCACCGGTTTCCATGTCGTAGCGACGGATGTCGAACAGGTTGGTGTTGGAGTCCTGGGCGTAGATGAAGGAATTCCCGGAGGTCACGTTCATCGTGTAGTAGAGATAGCGACCATCCGGCGAGAAAACCGGTTCGCCCAACTCCTTCTGGAAGTTCTCATTGGGACGTTCGACCAGCTGCACGCCGCCACCTCCCAATACATGGTAAAACCAGATTTCTCCGGTGCCGGCCGAACGGGTCGTGGTGAAGTGCTTGCGGGCCGCGATATAGCGCCCGGACGGGTGCCAGGCGGCATTGTTGAGCAGGCGGAAGCTCTCCTCGGTCAGCTGGCGGACATTGCCGCCATCGACATCCATGATCCAGATATTGTCACCACCGGCACGGTCGGAGGTGAAGGCAATCTGGCTGCCATCGGGCGAGAAGCGAGGCTGGATTTCCCACGGCAGGCCGGACGAGACATTAGTCGCCGCGCCGCCGCTGACCGGCATGGTGTAGATATCGCCCAGCATGTCGAAGGCGATGGTCTGGCCGTCCGGACTGACATCCAGCGACATCCAGGTGCCCTCGGTGACATTGATATCGATCGCGCGCGTCTCGAGCGGTGGATTGGCAACATCCCAACCTTCTGATTCTGCGTCCTGTGCAGCGAAGGCCGGCATGCCGGTGAGCATTGTGGTGGCAGCCAAAACGGCGACAAATCTGGTCATGTTTTCCCCCAAAAATGGATTCTTGGGCTCGACACTAGGGCGCAACCTGCGCCACCACAAACTGACCAGTTTGTAACATTTCAGGAAACGGGCCGACCGGCCGGTCGGGGCTTTTCCACGGGGGTCGGATCACCCCGGCGGGAGCGCCCCTTGCCTGGCGGCCAAATGAAACCCTTTGCTAACCACGCTTCTCAACGAAATATTTCGTTCAGGCTGGTTCAATGTCGGCGAGACCGATGGGGACTGCCGTGGATTATTCCAACCAGCCAAGCCAGACCGAGCACGCGCCCCGCAAAGCGTCGGGGCCGGCCAATGACATGCCCGACACGCTGCGCCCGGCCAATCCGGACACAGCCAGCCTGACGCGCGCCCATCTGAAAGCAGACGCGCGCGCCCCCCGCAACCGGGTCAATCGAAAGGCGCTCGGTCACATCTGGCAGAGCATCGACATATTCGCCGTGCTGCTCCTGACCACGACCGGCGCCTATGCGCTGTCAGGGGGGGACGTCATCGCCGTGGCCGCCGGGGAGTTGTTTCCCCTTCTCGCCTTCGCGGCCCTTTGCCCGGCTTTCACCCTGTTGATGGGGTTGTACAAGGTGGAAGCGCGAGAAAGCGCCGCCTTTCGCATGTTGCGCGCCGTCATTGCGACCGCGCTGACCGGCAGCGCGATTACTGCATTGTCCCTCATTACAGCGCCCGACATGGCACCGCAGATCGCCACATTCGCCCTCACGGCCGTGGGTGCACTGACCCTCCTGCATGTCATCTATGCCGGCTTTGTCCAGCACTGGGCCCGGTCGGGCCGGCTGGCCCGCAATGTTGTTCTCGTCGGAGCAACGGCCAATGCCAGCAAGCTGATCAAGGCCAATGCCGGGTCTGGGACCGTCAATGTTGTCGGCATTTTCGACGACCGCGCCGCCCGCAGCCCCCAGGCACTGGCTGGAGCGCCCTATCTGGGAACAACCGACGACCTTTTGAGCTGGTCGCTGCTGCACGAGGTCGACCGCATCATCCTGACGGTAACACCGAAGGCAGAAGACCGTGTCCGCTTGCTGCTGGGCAAGCTGCGCGCCCTGCCGCACACGGTCTGTCTCCTGCTTGACCTCGACAGTTTCGATCCGGCCGAAACCACGCTCGATGATATTATCGGCGTCCAGGCGGCGCGGATGAGCGGCGTCGAGGAACGCTTCGGACATGATCTGGCCAAGCGAACACAGGATATCGTCCTGGCCCTCGGATTGAGCCTCGTCGCCCTGCCCGTCATGGCACTGATCGCCCTGGCGGTCCGTCTGGGCAGCCCCGGTCCGGTCCTGTTCCGCCAGGTCCGTGAAGGCTTCAACGGCCGCCCGATCAAGGTCCTGAAATTCCGGACCATGCGTCACGACCCGGCGTCGGCCGCCAAGCCGATGCGTCAGGTCGAACTCGATGATCCGCGCGTGACACGAATCGGCGGTTTCCTGCGCAAGACAAGCCTCGATGAGCTGCCGCAATTGTGGAATGTCCTGGTCGGTGAGATGTCGCTGGTCGGTCCGCGCCCACACGCGCCGGGCATGCGGACAGGTGGCACCGAAACAGCCAAGCTGGTTGCCGAATATGCCCATCGCCATCGCGTCAAGCCGGGCATCACAGGCTGGGCCCAGATCAACGGATCGCGCGGCCCCTTGCACTCACCGGAAGCCGCCCGCGAGCGGGTGGCCTATGACGTCGCCTATATCGCCAAGGCCAATTTCTGGTTCGATCTGTGGATCATGGCCCGCACCCTGCCGGCCCTGCTCGGTGACAAGGCCAATATTCGCTGAGCCGGACTAGCGTCGCAGCAAAGGCGCTGGTCGCACGATATTGGCCGACCAGGCGCATGAAAGCGGGGCGAGCAGGATCGAGTTGGCGTCAGGCCGCTGCGCTTGCGGATCCGCTCCATAGAGCGGGTTGAACCGGTTCTCGGCATTCTCATAGACACGCCAACCACTATCCCAGCGAAAGACCGACCAGGCCGCACCCGCCGCTTCGGCAGCGGCTATGCGGCTGGCCAGGAAGCGGTCCGCTGCCGGCGCCCAGCGCGATACACCAAACTCCCCCAGCATCCAGGGCCCAGCGACCGGTTGCTCGAAATCGGCCAGGTCCGGATTGAAGCCAATGCCGACATTCCGGTCCTGATGCGTATAGCCGCGCGGCGCGTAATCATGCACCGCCAGAACCTGTCCGGGCACAGCGTCCAGGTCGAGAAGACCGGCGAAATTGCTTGCCGCATAGCCGTCAGGGCTGACAAGGATGGCCGTTTCGGGATCTTCCTCCCGCACTGCCCGGGCCAGTCGGGAAGCAAGGGCCGGCCAATCGGCCGGTGTCCCGGCGACGCGCTCCGCCAACCGGTCGGCCTGCCAGATATCCAGATCCCCCCCATCAGGCCCTGGCGCGGTCTGGTTGGCATTGGGCTCGACCATCAGGAGGTAGCCAGCCAGGTTCGCGTAATGCCGGAAGCGGCTCGCGGTGAGCCGCCACATCGCCTCCCAACCATCCTGTGCCTCACGCGAGACCCAGACGCTTTCATCAATTTTGTTGGCCGGAAACCAGCTGCCGGCCTGGTCGCGGTGGAAGGTAAACTCGCTGCGCCCGGGGCCACTGCGAAACCCGATCACGACGAAGAGGCCATGACGCCCGCACTGTCGGACCAGCCCGTGCAAATGGCGCTCAATCGCGGGGTCCGCCGCATAGGGCGGCGCTTCACTGACCGGCCCCGGAACTGACAGGACGACCAGGTTGGCACCCAGCGCTGACAATCGCGCCAGAGAGGCCTCGGTCACTGGCGCACCGACCGGACCTGGTCCGAGAAATTCCGGCCCGTCGATCTCCGGATAGACCCGCCGCTGTGCCACCACTGCGCCGCGCAGCCGCACTCCGGCGGTATTGTCCCACAAATCCCGACGCGCCGGCTGGGCGCAGGCAATGCCGGGGCCCAACAGGCCAGCGCCTGCGGCGAGCAAGCCCTGCCTGCGGGTCAGGCCAGTCATATTGCCATGAATCCGGTCAACCGGCCGACCTTGCGCAGGGCCTTTTCCGGCCAGTGCCGGGCCGGTCCGATCGGCGCCTTGCGACAGGCGCGGGACAGGCCCTGGGCGGCCCGCACCAGATTGCCGCGCAGTCCGCCCGTCGTGAAACGCCCGCTCACGAGCCCGGTCTGGCTCGTCGCGAGATCTTTCTTGAAGCCATAATCCCCGGTTCCCAATTCCACGCCGAGATGTCCGAAAGCGCAGGCCGTGCGGGCCATTTCAACGAGAAGAAGGACGCCCGGGCTGAGGCGGCTGTGATCGGGTTCATAGGCGGGGAACCAGTAATGGCACATCCGGTCGCTGGCCATACCGACATGGACGGCGACGATCTGCCCGCCCACTGACAGGCTGGAACAGACGCCGGAAAATTGGTCGGTCTGGCGGCGCAGGATTGCCTTGAGAAGTTTGCCCGTCCAGTCGACCGAAAACACATCAAACACGCCGGTACGCCGATACTGGTCGCGCTTGAGACGGATCATGGTTTCGAAGACTTCAGGACGGTAATCGGCCATCTTGAAGGAATAGCCGCCATCCACCTCTTCGAGGCGTCGCAGCCGGGTCGCGATATTGCGCATGGCTTTGGCATTGATCGATTTACGGGACGCCTGCCAGGCGTCAAACCCGTCCGCGACATCGATGATCCAGGAGCCGTCGGGGATGCCGCCAGCGCGCGCAAAGCCTGCCTGACTGGCCAGGGCATTGTGAAACTCGAAGACCGGTACCCGCGCCAGCGCCAGCCAGCGAGCCGGATCGGGGGTCTGGACCCGCGGCGCAATCACACCCTGGACATCTCCCAGCGGCCCGGCCAGCGGCCGGGCAAAGCCCAGCCGCCCGGCCTGAAACGGCAGGAATCCGGAAATGACGCCGGCTTCGCGCACCACCAGGACCCGCGTATCGTCACGTGCCTCTTCACAACACTCGGCAAATTCCAGTGCAAAATAGGGACTCGCCAAGGTCGGCTCGGCAGCCAGAAAGGCCCGCCAGGCGCCGCGCTCTGCGTCTGTCAGTTCACTCGGCTTGCGTAGATCGACCTGCATCGTCCCGTCCGCTTCCCCCGCCAGGAATCCCAGATTAGGCCCAACGCCTTAGCAGGCCGTTTACGAAACCGCCCTCGCCCGAAAAGCGGCACCGCTCTTGCAAGCTTCCCCTTTCAGGCGAACGGAGCGTTTCATGCTTGGACGACACCTTTTGGGCTATCTGCCCGTACAACTGGCCCAGATGCTGGTCGGGTTTGGCGGTGTCGCCGTATTCACGCGCATAATGCCAGCCGACGAGTATGGCCGCTATGCCATTGCCATCGCAACGCTTTCCCTGATCCACATCGTCACATTCACGTGGCTGGAGGCTGCCGTCGCGCGCTTCCATGCAAGGGCTGAACAACGGGGCCGCCTGCGCGACCACCTGGCGACCGCCTATGGCCTCTATCTGGTCATCGCGGCCGGCGCCGGTGCCTTGCTTGTGCTGGGTGTGAACATATTGCCCCTCGACCCCAAGCTCCAGGCGGCGCTCAGCTTCGCGGTGATTTCGCTGCTGCTGCGCGCCCTGCTCCAGATCGGGATGGAAACACACCGGGCCGGCGGCGATGTCAGTCGCTATTCGGCACTGGAAGCCAGCTATCTGATGATCGGCTTCATGGTCGGCATCGGCGTCATCCTGACCACCGATCTGGGCGCCGCAGGCGTCTTCATCGGCACCGCGGTCGCGGCCCTGATCATGCTGGTCTTTGATCTGCCGGTCATGCTGCGCCGCGCCGCCAATGGCCGGCGCCAGAAAGTCCGCGCTGCCAGTTTTGCCCGCTACGGCGCACCCGTCTCGATGTCGCTGATTTTCGAGCACCTGCTCTCGGTTGGCGACCGCTTCCTGATTGCCGCCCTGATCAGCCAGGGCGCTGTCGGCATGTATGCTGCCGGTTATGGTCTGGCTGACCGGCTGCTGGACGTCATATTCATCTGGTTCGGCGCTGCTGTCTGGCCGTTGACCATCAAGGCCTTCGAGAAGGACGGCGTCGCCGCGGCCCAGGCCATGGCCGGCAAGGCCGCCGCCCTGATGGGCCTGATCTGCTTTCCCGCTGCCGCCGGTCTGGCACTGGTCGCCGGTCCATTGACGACCCTGATAATCGGCGAGTCGGTTCGCGCCGAGGCCGCCACTATCCTGCCCTGGATTGCCCTGTCCGGCCTGATGAAGGGCATGATGACCTATTATTTCCACGAGGCTTTCACCCTGATGCGCCGGACCGGTGTCATGGCCCTGGTGATGGCCGCTTCGGCAGGCCTCAATCTCGCCCTGAACCTGCTGCTGATCCCGGCCTTCGGCATCGCCGGCGCCGCCATGGCGACCGTGATTGCCTATGCGCTGGCCCTCCTGGCCTGTGCCCTGCTCGGCCGACGCTACTTCACCCTGCCCCTGCCCTGGTCCGACTGGATCAAGGCCGGTGCCGCGACCGCGATCATGGCTGCCTCGGTTTTTGCCCTTCCGGTCACAGGCACGAGCTGGCTCGACCTGATCCTGCAGGCCGGAATCGGCGGGCTTGTTTACGTGATTTCAGCCTATTGCCTGGATATTGCCGGTTGTCGGAGCTGGCTGCGCGACGCGCGCCTCCTGTTTCGACCGGCGGGGGCATGACGATGAATGCAATAAGCGAAATTCCGATCCGTGAACACGCCAATGCCGCGACCAAGGCCCGGCTGAATGCGCCGCTACTGTCGATCCTCGTTCCCTTCTATCGCGATGATCCCGGTGCGCTTCTGGACGCTCTGGCGCCCCTGGTCCGACCCCATGATGACATCGAGCTGATCCTTTATGATGACGGCGAACCGGACCCGGCCCTCAACCGCCAGGTCAGCGCCCATATCGACCATCTCGACATCGCCATCCGGCTCCTGAGCAGTGCCCGCAACCGCGGCCGGGCGGCCGGCCGGAACTTGTTGGCACAACAGGCACACGGGGCCTGGCTGCTCTACCTCGACGCGGACATGACCCCGCGCGATTCCGGCTTCCTGAACCGCTATCGCGAGGTGATCAACGCTGACGCCTGTGATGCGGTGTTTGGGGGCTATGAGACTGACTGGCCGGAGGATCACGAGCTGCAGCTGCATGCCGCCCTGTCCCACGCCAGCGACCAGAACGACGCAGCGACCCGGAACGGGATCGGCGCGACAGCTTTTTGTTCGTCCAATCTGCTGGTTCGCTCGTCGGTCATGAAAGCCTGCCCCTACGACAACGGCTATACCGGCTGGGGGTGGGAGGATGTCGACTGGGCCGTCAGCGCCGCCAGGGACTTCACCCTTCGCCATATCGACAATCCGGCCCGGCATGGCGGTTTGCAGACCTCCGGGGTCCTGCTCGACAAGTTTCGCGCTGGCGCGGCCAATTTCAAGCGCCTTCTGGACCGTCACCCGGAACTCGTCGATCTGCCCGGTGCCCGCGCCGCACGCTGGTTGAAAACGGTACCGGGCCAGCACCGGCTGCGGGGCTTGTGGTCCCGGATGGCGGCCAGCCAGGTCCTGCCAGTGCGCGCACGCACACTGGCCCTCAAGCTCTGGCGCGCCAGCTGGGCATCGGAGGTGATTTGATGAACGCACCCTACATACCCTCTTCCGGCCTGCTTGCCGGTCTCAATCGTCGCTGGGCCCGCTTTGCCGCGCGCCAGCCGCTGAACCTGCCGTCGGACCGGGCAATCGTGTCGATCACCTTCGACGACTTTCCCAAATCGGCCGCCGGGATCGGCGCCGAAATTCTCGAACAGCACGGCTGGCGTGGCACCTATTACGCCTCGGCCGGTTTTGCCGGCGGAGTGACCCATCACGGCCCGATGTTCGATTGCGGCGACCTGCAACGCCTGACCGCTGCCGGCCATGAGATCGCCTGCCACACCTATAGTCATTTCGATGCCAGGCAGGTTCGCACCGCCGATTTTCTGGCCGATATCGAACGCAATGAGCGGGCCCTGCGGGCCATGGGCCTGGAAACCGCGCTCGACAGCTTCGCCTTTCCCTATGGCGAGGCCACACCGGCCAGCAAGCGGGCCCTGTCGGAACGTTTCTCAACCCTGCGCGGCGTCCACGCCGACATCAATCGCGGTGGCGCCGACCGAAACTTGCTCAAATCTGTGCCCATCGACGGCGGCGAGGCCGGTATCGAACGCGCCATCGAGGCTGCCGCAAGCCTCTCACGCCATACCGGCTGGCTGACCTTCTACGCCCATGACGTCCAGGAAAACCCGACCCAATGGGGTTGCACGCCGGACCAGCTGGAGCGCGTCTGCCAGGCCATCGCCGACAGCGGCGCGGAGGTTCTCACCATGCGCGACGCTGTCCACCAGATGGAGACCGGCACATGAGCGTCTCTGTCATCCTTCCCACATTTCGCCGTCCGGACGGATTGCGCGCGGCGCTCGCCAGCCTGATGGCCCAGAGCCGCCAGCCGGATGAAATCATCGTGGTCGACAATGATCCCGATGGCTCGGCCCGTACCGGCGTCGCCAATGCCAAGGCCGTTGCCCGCTGCGCGGTCGTCTATGTCCACGCCGAACGGCCGGGCGTTGCCAATGCCCGCAATGCCGGCTGGGCCGCCGCCACCGGTCGCCATGTCGCCTTCCTGGACGATGACGAGATCGCCTCGGCCGGCTGGCTCGAAGCACTCCTGGCCAGTGCCGGGAAGCTCGGTGCCAGCGTGGTGTTCGGGCCCTTGCGCGGTGAGGCGCTGGATGCGGCCACCGGGCTGCGCGGCAGCCTTGCCCAACGGCTCTACTCCCGGCCCGGAAACCCTGAGGACGAAATCCTCGATGGTCCCTATGGCTGCGGAAACTCACTCGTCGACCGGCAGGCGTTCGACCTGTCGGATGCCCCGTTTGACCCACGCATGAATGCCTGCGGCGGTGAAGACGATCTGTTCTTCGCCGAACTGGCCCGCCAGGGTGCCGTCTTTGGCTGGTCCGCCAGGGCCCACGCGGTCGAGACGGTCGACGCCCGTCGCACAAGCTGGCGATATCTGCTGGCCCGCAGTTTTGCATTCGGTCAGGGCGCCACCCAGGCGGCAGCCAATGCCAAACCGCGCCGTCTCGCCGGGATTGCATTCTGGATGGCGGTCGGCCTCGGCCAGATGTTCGTGTTCGGCACAGCGGCGATCGTGACCAGCCTGATCGGCTCAAGCTCCGCAGCCGGCTGGCTTGACCGCGCTGTCCAGGGAGCCGGAAAGCTGTTCTGGGTTGAAGCGTTCGAGCCCCGTTTCTACGGCGAGGCGGCGCCGGCCGACTAGTCGCCGGCCCGTCGGTCTGCCAACTTGGCAGCCGTCGCGACGAGCAGGACCCAGCCGATCGAATTCTGCTGAAGGAAGTTGGATTCAGAGATGCTGACCAGGCCCAGCATGGCCAGAAAAGTCAGTGTCCAATAGGTTTCCGGCCCATGGAACAAACGTCCAAGGGACCGCATTACTGCGCGCCCATAGACCAGACCCAACAGCACGACACCCGGCAGGCCGATCGCCAGCGCCGTCTCGATCCAGCCATTATGGGCAGTCGGGACCGGCCAGTCCGTGCCCTGCCTGACCCAGTAAACCGGCCCTGTCTCATCGGCCCAGAAGGCCATATAGCCATAGCCCGTCCACGGAACTTCCGCGGCCTGGCGCGACAGGATGGCCCAGATATCCGTCCGGCCGGTCAACGTGGCATCGCGACCAAGGAGCTCCAGGAACTCAACGGGTGCTATTAACAGGATCAGGGCACCACCAACCGCGCCGGTCAGGCCGAGAAACAGCATCAGGCTGGCAAAGCCGAAGCCGCGCCGGCACAGCGCGATCCCGACAGCGCCGCCAATCCCGAGTAGCAGCGCGAGAAGCGCGGTCTTGGAGGTCGACAGCAGGACCAGGGCGCAACACAGGATCGCCCCGCCCATCCAGATCCAGCGCCGTCGGGGATCGACATGCAGCGCCGCAAAACAGGCCACCGCCCCCCAGGCCATCATGGCGCCCAGCGTATTCTTCTCCCACCACACGCCCTTCCAGGCGCCGGCATGGACTTCGTGGTCAACACCCAGGGACGGCATGGCCAGCGCCATCAGTGTCGACACAACAGCGAGGCCGACAAAGGTTGTCGCAGTCAGAAGGATCAGGCCGCGCCAGGACCAGCGCGCGGCCATCCAGAAGCCGAACAGGGTGGTCATGATCAGGGCGAAGGAACGGCGCAGGGTCGTCTCTGGCGCGATCGACCAGATGACGGAGACCGCAGTCAACAGGACCAGCGCCACCATCAACCAATTGCCTGTCAGCGTCCGCATCACGGCCCCCGGCCGCGTCACCGCGAGCGCCAGCGTGATGGCATAGACTGGCAGCCAGATGAGGCGCAGCACAACTGAGCTGTCCGGGTCAGCGGGATCGGCGAAGAGCGGGCCGATCAGGCCTTGCGAGAACAGGAAGAGGCAAAGAAGCGTCAGCCCACCTTCAACCAGTCCGGTGAAAGGTAGTGCCGGTGCGCGGCGCCAGGCAGCGAGGAAAGCCGGATCATGGTGCGCGGCGAGGCTCATGCCGCGCTCCGGGCACCGCTCCGCATCCGGTTCAGGATCAATCCGGCGACCACTCCGCCGCGGGCTTCAATGGCTGACCTTCGGGCCTGGATACCATCCACCCGGCTCAACCGGGAATCGGCGACGAGGATGACGCCGTCTGCATCGGCGACCAGCGACAGCGGTGCCCGCGAGTCGCCTGGGGCGTCGATGATGGCCAGGTCGATAGAGCCCCGAACCGCGGACCAGTAGTCCGGCGCAGCGCGCAATCCAGCCTGACGCACGGCACCGGGTCGGGCCTGCAATTGGGTGACGTAGAGATTGGGCACGACGGACTGGCGGGCAATGATCCGGGCCTGCTCGCTGCCTTGGGTCGTCAGGGACCAAAACGGATCGCGACCGAAACCGGCATCGAAGGCCTGTCCCTGGACATGGGCGGCCTCGGCCTGGGCATTCTTGTTGAAATCCAGATCAAACAGCCAGACCCCGCGCGTCGAGCGGCGGGCCGCCAGGCGGGCCAGCTCCCGAGCCACCGTTGAGGCCCCGGCACCGCGGCTGGCGCCCATGATCATCAATACCCGACCCTGACCGCCCGGACGGGCAATCGGTTCGAGTTCGTCGATCAGCTGGGAGAGGTCAGCAGTGAGGTTCATGGGGCAGGATCAGCCAATTTGATTCGAGACTGCCCTGAAGATGCAAGAAACGAGGTTAACGCCCCGCTTACATTGACCGGTCCGCGACATGAGCGAGGATCGGCAGTCCGTCGAAGGGATCATTGGCGGCAACAGGCTGCCGCGCGTCCTGAACCGGCCCGGCCGGTTGGGCCGCAACGACCGGGGCCGCCGGGCGCGAACGTGGCAGGGCAGCGGCACGCACATAGGTCAGCCAGTAGCCGCGCAACAATCCCAGAAAGAGCGCGATCCCCGCAGCCGCGACGAAGGACCCGATCAGGCCGAGCTTCTTCATCGAGCTGCCTTCCATGGGCGCGGCAGCCCGGTCGATCAGGCGGACGGCGTCGGCCGCGCCCAGGCTCGGCGAACGGCGGGCCGAAGCGGTGGCCTCAAGCGCGGCAACGGCGCCGGCAGCTTCTTCGGCAGCGGTGATGTTCTGGGCCAGTCGGGTATATTCCGGTTCCAACTGGCGCAGGCGGGAGACGAGCGCACGATTGCTGCGCGCCTGGCCCTCCAGGGCCGTCGCCAGCGAGGCCTGTGCCTCGGCATTGGCCTCACGGGTTGCCAGCTCTGATTCCAGCGCTTGCCGCACCGGATTGGCACCGGTACGTCGCTGCCCCTCGCCGACCGTGGCGCCGGACTGGATGAATTCCTCGATGGCCTCGATCTCGCGCTCGACGGCCTGCACAGCCGGAGCGGCGGGTTGGTAGCGCGCCAGCAGGCTCGCCCGCTCGGCCCGGCGGTCGAGCAGGACACCGGACACGCCGTTTTCCACATAGAGCTCGATGCTCTCGGGGATCTGGCCCAGTCGTTCACGCAGGGCCGCGGCACCGGCCATCGCCGAATCCCGTTCAGCCCGGGCCTGGGCCGCGCGCTCGGAGAGATTGCCAACCAGATTGTCGGCGGTCAGGCGTTCGGCCTCGAAATTGGCGAGATCATTGGCTTGCAGGAAGGTATTCAATTCCGCCCGGGCCGCCGCGACCGCTTCATCAGCCTGGGCGCGCCGGACTTCCAGTCCGGTAATGCCGGTCTCGAACAGGACCTGCTCGCGATAGGCCAGATAGGCATCGACAATACTGTTCAGGATCAGCGCCGACCTTTCCGCCGACGGGGATTTGAAGCTGGCATTGATGGCCGATGAATTGGGCTCCCGCGACAGGCTGAAATTCGCGCGCAACTCCCGCAATGCCAGCCCGTCCGCATTGAGGCCGGCTTGCTCGCCCAGCACCACATCGGCGCCCAGCGTCTCCAGCGCCAGCCGGCGCACCGCCTCGGAACTGAGCAATTCGCTCTCCGACTGCATGACCTGATCAAGCATGAAGGCGTCACCGACACCGGCCGCTGTCGGAGTGGGATTCGAATCAAGCAGAACGAGAAGCCGCGTATCGGATGTATAACTCGGCTTCAGCAAGGTCAGTGACGCGCCCACGCCAACGGCGAAAATAAGCGCGAAAATCAACGCGATAAAGCCTTTCTGAGACCACGCCAGCGCGATCACGTCGAACAGGTCCAACTCCCCTCTCGGGGCGCCAGCCGGCCGGGCGGCCGCCGGGTAAGCGGGGCCTGTTTCATGATATGCGCGCGTCATGGGCCAATAAGACCCCGCTCGCGCTTAAAAATTTGTTATCCATGCAGCGTTGAGAATGGCGCCGAGCAATCGACCGGAAAGATAATTCATGCGCGCGATCCGACACGGGCTTTGCACCGCCGCCCTCGTCCTGGCCCCCCTCGCTGTCGGCGCCTGTGCCAGCACGGCGTCCGCCCCGGCCACGGCCGACTGGGGACAGCCGCGTTTTGCCGCCTGGCAGGACAGCGACCCCGCCTACCGTTTCTACCCGGGCGACAGCATCGACGTGACGGTCCACTCGGCGCCCGAATTGTCGCGCACGGCCCTGATCGGCCCGGATGGCCGCGTCTCCCTGCCCCTTCTGGGCAATGTAATGGTCGCCGCGAAGACCGATTTCGAGATCGCCAACACCCTCGCAGACGCCTACGCCCGCGATGTTCTGGTCTCGCCCATCATCGAAGTGCGCCGCTCGGCACTGGGCCCACAGAACATAATTGTCGGTGGCGAGGTGAATGCGCCGGGACTGGTTGAGCTGACCGGTCCGGTCGGCGCGCTGGAGGCAGTGATGATGGCCGGCGGCTTCCAGAACACCGCCGCGCGTGGCGATGTCGTCGTCCTGCGCCGCCAGCCCGGCGGCGGCCTGATGATGCGGACGGTCAACCTGCACGATGCCCTCCGGGGGCGCTCCGGTGCCGACAACATCCAGATCCGCCGTCACGACATCATCTTCGTACCGCGCTCCACGGTCGCCGAGCTGAGCGTGTTCATGGAGCAATATGTCTCCGGAATCCTGCCACTGGACCAGGCCTTCTCCTACGCCATCGCCGACGCCATCACGAACTGACCCGAAGCAATCCCCCGTCAGGAAGACGCGACAGGCCCGGGCTGCAGCTGCCCGTGTTCAAGCGTGACGATTCTGTCCGCCCGTCTGGCAATGGCCGGATCATGGGTGACGAGGACCACGGTGGCACCGGCGTCACGAAACGCTTCGATATGAGCCATGACAATGTCTGCCGACTCCGGATCCAGATTCCCCGTTGGTTCATCACAGATCAGCAGGAGAGGTTTGCGAACCATGGCGCGGGCCACGGCGGCACGCTGTTGTTGGCCGCCGGAGAGTTGGGAAGGCAAATGATCTGCCCTGTGAGCAATGCCCAAGGCGTCCAGTGTCTCCAATGCCCGCGCCCGGCGCAGACGTTTCGATCGCTCAATCCCGTCGAGCCCTGCCATCACATTCTCGACGACTGACATATCGCTGATGAGTTGAAACGACTGAAATACAAAGCCGATATGGTTTCGCCTCAAATCGGCAAGTCGACCCGATCCCGCGCGAGTGACCGTTTCACCAAAGAAAACCACAGACCCTTCGCTCGGATTTTCAAGCAGGCCCATGATGGCGACCAGTGTGGACTTGCCAGAGCCGGACGAGCCCACGATCGACAGGAACTCGCCTCTTTCAACCGACAGATCGATTTGATCGAGCGCCAGGGTTTCGACCTTCCTGGTCCGAAAACGCTTTGAAACCTTGCTGAGCTCGAGCGCGTAACTCATGGGTTCGCGCGCGCCCTGATACGTACCGAGCTCAACCCGTCCACAGGCCTGGGTGCGCTGACAAGTATCGTTTCGTCACCGGACAAGCCGTCCACGATCTCGATCCTGGACCCGGCTCGCCGGCCCACCCGGACGGCTCGCGGCACCGCCTCACCGCTTTGATCATTGTAGACCCAAACGGTATCAGGCCCGACAAGCTCGCCGAACGGCACCGTAATGGCCATGCGGGGCTCTTCTGTCTCAATGGCAACCTGCACCATCTGACCGGCCCGAAGGTTGCCGGGCACGGCAGAGACGAAGATTAGCCGCACATCAACGATGCCGTCGCGGGCTTGCGGGTCGATGGCTTCGATCCTGAGCTCACCGGAGTGAGGCTCGCGCAGCCTGGCATTGAGTCCGACGGACAGATTATGCACCGCGCTCTCCATCACTTGCGCGGTAACCCGGTCCGGCCGCCCCTCGGTAAGGGTGAAAAGGACATCCCCTGCCACTACCGGCTCGCCGACACTCAATGCGAGGCCGGATATCTGTCCGTCGCCGGGAGCGCGGATGGCGAGCCCGTCCAGTCGGTCTGCGATACTCTGCGAAAGTCGTTCGAGGCGCGCCTGAGCCGCATTCAGGCGTTCCGAGCGTCGATCTGCATCAAGCCGGGCGGCATTCAGCACATTGCTCGCGTCCAATTCCTCGGCCGCATAGAAGGCGACTTCATCTCTTAAACGTGCCATGCGCGCGGGTGAGGCAAAGCCTCTCTGCTCGAGAACAAGATTTCGTTCAAGCTCGGTCTCGGCCTGACGTTTGCGGAAGCTGATCTCACGCAATTGGGACCTGGCATCACTGACGCGTCGATTGAGGTCGGCGATCTGCGCTTCAATTGCCAGCGAATCCCGGCCAAGCCGAACAAGACTGTCCGCGATTTCACGTTCCAGAGCCGGATTTCTCAGCAACAGTACGACCTCACCGGACGTGACCGGATCGCCATTTCGGAAATGTATTTCGGATACTGAACCGGACTCCGACGAAGGCAGCGCCGTGTTGGTCATGTCAATGACGACGCCAGGCACTGTCACTTCCGGAGCAAAGAGTTCGCTCCTGGCTTGCCCCAGGACGACACGATCCGCATCAAGCGTGGCGACAAACAGGCCTGACCGCCAAATGATCAAGGCGCCTGCGAGAACCAAGCCAACCGCCGCGATGATGGCGACAACTGCCCAGGGAAATGCACGAGTTTCCCTGTCGGTCGATACGGGTCCGCTGGACGTCATGACAAATCTTAACTGCCTGATTGGTCGATATTTTTCATGACAAACAAAGTATGGTTTCAGCCGGATAACGCAAGGCGTGACGAATAAAACTTCCAAAGAAAAAAGGGCGGCGCGACCTAGACGTCCAAGTCGCACCGCACCCGTTCAATCAGGAATATTAGCCGATTGATGCATCTTGTTCCCAGCAAACCACTTGAACATGGCAACTGGTGACGCCACCAGTTGTGATGCAAACCTGTACTTGTTTGCACACAACTTCCGCGTACGCGGACGCTGTTCCGAATAGAACCACGCTCCCAAACACCAACGCTGAGGCTGCATACTTCAACTTAGACATCACGCTATTCCCCTTCTGTTTTAGTACCTTAGTATGAATGCGCTTGCGCGCAACTTCGAGTCGACGTAACAATTAGAACATGCAAAGCGCGCACAACCTAGGGGTAAATTCTATGAAAAACTCACTGTCCGTCGTTCTCCCGCTATTTTCTCTTGTCCTCGCAACGGCATGCTCCGATCAGGCGGAATCGCAAGCTGGGTCCGGTGATGACCTCGAAGGGCAGTTGGAGAGCTTCTTCGGCATGCTTGACGCCAATGGCGATGGCAGGATCGAGAGAGACGAATTGGTTACGGAATCCATGTCGTTCCAAAATCAGGACACGGGAGAATCCCTGACCGGCGAGGCCGCCGGCGATGCCTGGTTCGACATGTTTGACGTCAGTGGCGATGGTGAAGTGACCCTGCAGGAATATGTTTCGAAAGGTCTGGAGCTGGATTCGCAGTCCGGATAGGTCTCAGTCGGGATATCCCGGTCAATGCGGGGTTGATCTCGGCGTAAGCTCTGCGCAACTGCGCTTCAAAGAATGGTCCGGTTGATGCCGTTTCGCCTGCAACCCGTCGTGTTGATCATATCAGGTATCATCACCTTGCTGGGTGGTTTGAGTGTCTCGTCTGTCCTGCTCGCCAGTGCGTGGACGGACGTCAGGGGCGACAGCGGCTATCGAGCGGCTTTCAGCACCTACCGTTTGAGTGCGGGTTTCGAACCAGGCTTTGCGAACTCAACCACGCTTCCCGACTTCAGCGTCTATCAGTTCAGCAACCGGACATTCGAACGGATCCACGCGGATGTCGTCGGCGTCGAAGACGCCTTGCTGGTTGCCGAGAGTGCGAACACGCAGGCTCCCGGTGCTCTGGAGCACGCCGTACAGCTGAGGACAATCGCGAGCTCCACCCGCTTTTTTGACTTTTTCGGTCTCGAGATGCAGAGCGATGAAGTGGGCGTCTGGCTGACGCAATCCGGTGTTGATCGCCTCAGACGCCAGACCGGCGCCATGCCGGCGGAAGCCGTCATCGCTGATCAATACTATCCGGTTCTCGGCGTGATGGCGGATCCGCCAGCCGGCTCTCATTTGCAATATGAAGCGCTCCTGGTTGGTGCGCCGTTCAGGCCAGAGCAGGACGGCGTGATCTATGTTCAATCCTCATCCCCTGAGAATGTGGAGCGTCAGCTTTCCGGATATGTCGCCGGAGATATCGGACTCCCCCCGATAGCGATTGCTGCGCGGCTCGAACCCGTAACGAGGCTGAGACTGGGCACCCGCCCCGCATTGGGTGATGCGAGCTTTATCGTCACGGGTCAGGGGCTGGAACTTGCCGTTGCGCTGTTTTGTGGGCTTTCGGCACTCCTGGGCTCCGCCCTGGCGATCAGCCTGCTGACATCCGGCTCAATCGCAACAAACCGGCAAAAGCTCGGCATTCTTGTCATGCTGGGAGCGGCACCGAAGCGACTCGCCGTCAAAATACTGTTTTTGTTGTGTGTGGCAGCGACGCTCCTCGCAGCCGGGGCCTTCCTGATCTCGATCCTGCTCGGAGAGCCGATACTGGCGGCCCTCAACAAACCCGCCCCGGCCGAGCTTCTCAGGCCGATCGCCGCGGCTTTCGGTGCGGGACTGGTGCTGATTGCGGTTTTTGCCGGGGTCTCGCTGATCCCGCTCGCGACCGACGCGCCGGCCCGATTGGCGCTGTCAGGCCAAACCCGCCGACGCGACAGCACGATCATCCTGATGATCGGTCTTGCCGTGCTATCAACGGGGTCAGCATCGCTGGGCTTTGTCGCGGCGCAATTTTCCCTGGAGGCGCATCGCGGCGCCGCACTGGATCTCGACGACGATCGCACATGGCGCATAGGAAGCTATGACAGGACAGTGATCGGACGCGTTGTCGAAGCCGCCGAACGCTCGCCGTTTGTTGAGGGATATGCCGTGCTGAACTGGCATCCCTTTTCGGACACCAGCCTCAATATGCCTGTTGCATTGGAAGGCGGGCCGCTTGTTCAATCCAGCGTCCTGACCGGGGAAACGAGTTGGCCGCATTTCGTTGATGCAAACATCCTTGCCGGCTCGGTCACCGAGCGCTTGTGGGGAGCGGCCCGACATTGCGAGGCCGTACTGGAAAGCACTGCGGCGGATCAGGTTTCATCCCTGGATTACCAGGCCCAGATCGGGCGTACCCTCGTGCTGGGAAATGGACAGGAAGCCTGCCGTATAGTCGCCATCATGCAGCCAGTACGCCGTGGAAAGCTCGCCGCTCACGGCGACCCGGTCGTACACCTCGTGGGGTCAGACCAGGCAACACTCATCAATCGAGCGGGGGATCCCTATCTGATCTTCCTGATGCGCCTCAAACCCGGGATCATGCCGGCAGACATTTTTGACGGGGCGGTCCTTGCCGGCCTGGAGTCGCAAATTCTGTCCCTCGCTGAGACCGGGCAAGCCGCCTATGAGCGGGAGCGCCGGGTCGCGAGCATCCTGAATCTGGCCGCCTATGTGTTGATGGTTGTTTTCTTTGCCGTTTCGCTTGCCTTGTCGCTGCAGGCGCTCGCGGCCGGGCGAGCTCAGATTGCCATTCGCCTGGCACTCGGGACCCGGCCAGTCCGGCTCGTTTCGCGACTTCTGTATCCGGTCATTCTGTCTGCCAGTACAAGTGTCATTGCGACGACACTCCTGGCGGTGTTCATAAACCGCGCCTGGTCGAGCTGGGGCGGGCTTTCCGAAATTGACCCAATGGTCAGCTTCCTGGCCATCGCCAAGGCATCAGCATTTTGCGTCCTGCCGGCATTGCTGGTCGCTCTGGTCAGTTTTGTGCTGGTTTCACGCGTGAGTCCGGCGACCGTGCTTCGCGGAAGCTAGGGCTGGCCCGTCAATCCGCGGCGAGATCGCTTTGCGACCGGTTGATTCAGCACAGACCAACGCCTTGCCCAAAGAAACGCCCGCCATCCTTGCGGAATGCGGGCGCGTGGGTATTGGAGCCGGCAGATGCCCCCATCCGCCGGCTGTCATCATGTCAGTCGGTTTCGCCTAGTGGCGCGTCGACAGCCATTCGCGGGCGGCGCGCTGGGCGCTGGCCACTTCGAGGGTCGACATCTGGTCGGAAATTTCGGCGCGGTAGTATTTGGCCGGTTCCGAGCCCATCAGGGCTGCCAGGTTGAACCATTTGTGCGCTTCGACATAGTCGATCTCGCCACCCTGGCCAGTTGAATACAAGATACCAAGCTTGCACAGATCCTCACCCGTCGGGTCAGCAAATGCCGCTTGATGCGCTTGGGCCGTTTCTACGTCCGTGAACGCCATGGGTCTTTCCCCTTACTCTACACTGGCGGGTCCTGTCTTTTTGACCTGTGACCCGCGACCACCATCCAGTCCGAATGCCTTCGAACACGGAGGATAGTGAGCAAAGAGACTTGCATTAAGGTTAAGGCGAATCAGAAAAAATGCGCCTTAAGTCTTTATATCGGTTAGATTTTCTTGCCGAGTAGTGAACGCGATATCCACGCATCGGTAAGACTTGTGTGGCTGGCCCGGCGCAAGCGGTCCGGCGTTGCCAGGCGGATCAGCGTGAGCAGCAAGACCAATGCGACTGATATCAAGGCCAGCATCAGCGCCTGCCGGACGCGCGGCTCGGCCTCAGGCGTATCCGGGAGCGGCTGCAAGGCCGCGAAGGCGTCTGCACCCAACCATTCGAAAACCGCGAGTGTGGCCGGTCCGGACAGTTCGGCCAGCCGCTGCAGATCGGTCAGGGCGTCCGGAGACCCGGCAAACTGCATCAGCCGGATAGACTCAAAGCTCGACGTTCGGGTGCGCAATCGGGCGACTGACTGGAAGACGGTCGCAAGGCCGACCGCCCCCGGTGCCGTGCTCGCCTCGATGCGCGCGGCAATCATCGGTTCGGCCCGTGACGGCGCGGCAAAGGCGATATCAGGCCGTATCCCGGCACTGGCGAAGGCATTGCCGATCTGGTCAGGGGGCAGCAGGCGCACAAGCTCTATCGCCAACCACGCCTCCATTTGCGGGTGAAGTCGCCCCGCCCGCCGCGCGGCCGTGAGGATTTCGGCTCCAGAACCCAGGGCGTGCTGCCGCCCCGGCAGGCTGACCATGCCCGCCTCAATTGCGGCGAGCGCCAGGGCCAGATCATCGGCCGTTGCGGGAGGAATGATTGCACTGTCACAGCCCGGCCGGCGCGTTCGCGGATCAGCGCACAACTGGATCACCAGATGCCGGACACCGCCATAGAGCCGCGTATCACCGGCGTCGGTCGCAACCAGCGCCGGAACCGATCGCATTTCGAACTGGCCCCGATAGGCTCCCCGGAAAAAACCGTCGGCACTGGTATTGGCGACCGCCCAGGCAAACTGACGCTGAGCCTGGCCACGTTGCAGCGCGTCGGGTGCAAAGACCAGCGCCGGCGGCGAGAGCCCGAGCGCCTCGCCCCGGGCCAGCTCGCGCCGATAGGCCGCATCGAGACGGGCCTGTCTCTGCCAGGCCGGACCGGCCCTCAATCGTGCGTCCAGCGCCTGTGGTCCGGCAGCCCCGGCCAGCAGCTCCAGCGCCAGCCGGTCACGGCCGATCAGATCAGGACCCAGGGCAGCCCAGCTGCGAAACCGGTCCATGTCGGCGCGGCGGCGGCGATCCCCGCGCAAGGCATCATTCAGCCGGTCGAGCCATAAGGTCCGGGCATCTGCCCCCGACGGTACCGCTTCACGGACAAGTTGGGACAGCCGCTCGCTCTCGCCGGGCTGCGGCATCACATGCCCGGCAATACCGCCGGTCTGCGCCAGCCATTGCAGCGCAAACCAGGCCGCCACGACCAGCGATCCAATCAACCAGGCCGGTTGAAACCCCTTGAACACGGCCCGCCACAACAACCACACAGTAAGACCGACAGGGCCTGCCTCCCACGGAGACTGGGTCTCGCCGCGCCAGCGATCAACGCGCTCGCGCCGGATCGCCTCGCCCCGGGTCAAACCGGCCCGCTGCCAGGCGTCCGCGCCCGGTTGGTTCGTGTCACCAGCATCGACGGTATCCGTCATGATGCCCCCCTGTTCCCGGCATCAGTTATGCCGAGCAGGCGCAGGCTTGCAACCATATGCGCGTGAGGCGCGAGAAAAACGCCCCGCCATCGCCGGCCCGGATCGGGGCGGTCATAATGAAAGGAGAGTTGGCAGGCGGGGCCGTGCGGCTTATTTCCATCGAACCGTCGCCAGGAGCCCGCTCACCATGCCGTCCGATACCCTCTCCCGCTTTGCGCCCGTTTCGATG
This sequence comes from Maricaulis maris MCS10, assembly GCF_000014745.1. Taxonomy (NCBI): domain Bacteria; kingdom Pseudomonadati; phylum Pseudomonadota; class Alphaproteobacteria; order Maricaulales; family Maricaulaceae; genus Maricaulis; species Maricaulis maris. The sequence continues at coordinate 1,867,588 of NC_008347.1, forward strand.
GCGCTGGCCCATACCGACAAGGCCCGCTTTGCCGCCGAGCTGGGTCGCAGCTTTCGCGAATTCGGCTTTGCCGCGATCTCCGATCACGGCCTCGACCCGGCCCTGATCCAGGCGGCCTATGACAAGGCGGCGCAATTCTTCGCCCTGCCGGAAGAGACCAAGCTGGCCTATCTGGTCGAAGGCGGTGGCGGCGCTCGCGGTTATACGCCGTTCGGCAAGGAGATCGCCAAGGACGCCAAACATGTCGACCTGAAGGAATTCTGGCATGTCGGTCGCGACCTGCCCGCCGGTCACAAATATGAGGCCGACATGGCCCCCAATCTGGTTCCGGCCGAAGTCGAGGGCTGGCGCGAGACCGTGCACGGTCTTTACGGCGCGTTCGATGCGCTTGGCGTCCAGGTGTTGCGCGCCATCGCACTGGATCTCGGGCTTGAGGAGACCTTTTTCGACGACACGGTCAAGGACGGCAATTCGGTGATGCGCCTGCTGCACTATCCGCCGGTCACCGGCGATCCGGGCGGATCAATCCGGGCCGAGGCGCATGGCGACATCAACACCATCACCCTGCTTCTGGGCGCCGAGGAGCCGGGCCTGCAGGTGATGACCCGGGATGGCGAGTGGATCGACATGAACCCGCCGCCCGGCTGCCTGGTCGTCAATATGGGCGACATGCTGGCGCGCTCGACCAATGATGTCCTGCCCTCGACCCAGCACCGGGTGATCAATCCGGCCGGTGCCCGTACCGGCTTTTCGCGCTATTCCCTGCCGTTTTTCCTGCACTACCGTCCCGACTACATGATCGAGACGCTGCCGGGCTGTGCCGGGCCGGACAATCCGGACAAATATCCCGAGCCGATGCGCGCCAATGATTTCCTCAACCAGCGCCTTCGCGAGATCGGCCTGTTGAAATAGGCTTCGGCTCCGACGCCCAGGACAGGGCAGCTGTCAGACCAGGCGTGCGGGGCGAAGGGGCCCGGCAAGAAAAAGGGGCACGCTCCCCATGACCGTGCCCCTTCAGGTCTGATCCGCCGGTCGCTGGTCGGTCTGTGCCCCGCCAACGTTTCGACCTGCAAAAATATCCACAGGTTGCATTACCCATTCCCTAAGACCGTGCACCCATGACGATTTTTTAATCCAACATATTTGAATGTGGATCATGCACGCAGAGATCGATCCGGTCAGTCCGCCTTCGTCGCGCCCGGCTTTTTCATCCCGGCCGGCATGTCGCGGACATGGATGTCGATCTGCGGATAGGGGAATTCCACACCGTGCTCGTGGAAAGCCTTCCAGACGGCGACATTGACGTCGCTGCGCACATTGGCCAGCCCGTTCTCCGGGTCGGAAATCCAGAAGCGCAGGTCGAAATTGACCGAGCTGTCGCCGAAATCCATCAGATTGCAGACCGGTTCCTTGTCCGAGACCACCCGCGGCACCGTCTTGGCCGCCTCGATGGCAATGGCCTGGACGCGCTCCAGATCGAGCGTGTCATAGGAGACGCCGAAAGGCGCATGCTGGCGCACGACCTTGTCCGACTTGGACCAGTTGATCACGCCATTGGCAATGAAGTGCTCGTTCGGGATCAGGTGCTCGGTGCCATCGCGGGTGCGCAGCGAGACATAGCGCGACTCCATCCCGGTCACCCAGCCGAACTGGCCGTCGACTTCCAGCGCATCGCCGGGCTTGATCGACTTGTCGGCCAGCAGGGTGAAACCGGCGGCAAAATTGGCGACGGTCTTTTGCAGGCCGAGACCGACACCGATACCGACAGCGCCCGAGAAAATCGCCAGCGTGGCGAGGTTGAACCCGGTCAGCTGCAGCGCGATCAGCAAGGCAATGATCGGCAGGGCGAAGCCCAGTATCTTGGCAATGAGCGCCCGCAAGGCCGGTGAAATCTCGTCGGCGCGCTGGAGCTGCGCATTGACCGTCCGCCCGGCCAGCGAGGCCAGCCAGAACAGGACGCCGAAATAGATCAGCGTCCGCAGGACATCGAACAGGGACAGGTCGACCGGCTCGCCATCCTCGGTTTCGCCGAGCGGAATGGCCAGGGCCTGCAATTGCATCACGACATCATCGAGCAGGCCGAACACGTCCAGCGCCGCCACCGGCCAGGCGACATAGAAGGCGACCTTGGACCAGAAACGCGAACGAATGATCAGGGTTACGGCGCGGATGACCAGCCAGGCGGTCATCAGGCTCATGGCAGCGTCGATCAGGGCGAAGGGTTGGTCGATCGCCCCCAGGACAATGCGGATAATGGCCAGAACCGCGACCAGGGCGAGCGGTGTCGCCAGCGATATGGCAGCGGTCAGAAGGCGCCGCGCCAGACCGGTCTTGATACGCGCGCCCGCCAGCCCCTCGACGACATGACGCAAGCGCGGCCCGAAAATCAGCGCCGGGACAAAGGCCGCCAGGACAAGACCCATCTGGATGGCGACATCGAGATTGAGCAGGCTGGCCAACAGCCAGTCCCAGGCCTCACGCGCGCGGCCCTCGAGAACTTCCATCGGCAGAAGTTCATCCAGCGCACTGTCATCCTGCGGTGTGGTCATCTGACGCTCCCTCCCCCTGATTTCAAAGAGGTAGCATTATTGGGGGGATGGGAGCGAGTCCCCTTCCCCCTCACCCGGCCCTTCGGGCCACCCTCTCCCGCAAGGGGAGAGGGCGTTCTTGCCAGCGGCGGGCGCATAGGCCTTCTCCCCTCGCGGGAGAAGGTCCCCGAAGGGAGGATGAGGGGGCGCGTGAGGCCGGTCACGCGAGGTCCCGGCCAGAATTTGCTAATCCACAGTCATGAACTACCGGCTCGGCAGTTTTGCGCGCCGCATGCGCACCGCCCAGACCCCGGCCGAGGCCCGGCTGTGGTCACGCTTGCGCAATCGCAAACTGACCGGCGCCAAGTTTCGCCGACAGATTCCGATCGGACCCTATATCGTCGACTTCGTCTGCTTCGAGGCCCGGCTGATCATCGAGGCCGATGGCGGCCAGCATGCCGACCTTGAGCCGGAAGACGCCGAGCGAACCGCTTGGCTGGAAGCGCAAGGTTTCACGGTCTTGCGGTTCTGGAACCGGCACATTCTCAAACGCACGGATGCGGTGATGGAGGTCATTGGCGAGACGCTGCACTGGGTGACGCATCCGGACAAGGACAGCCAGCCTGGCTGAACCAACCCCTCACCCGGCCCTCCGGGCCACCCTCTCCCGCAAGGGGAGAGGGCGTTCTTGCCAGCGGCGGGCGCATAGGCCTTCTCCCCTCGCGGGAGAAGGTCCCCGAAGGGAGGATGAGGGGGTAAGCGGCGGCACTCACAGCCTGATCCCTCCAGGCAATCACGCCCCTAAGGCCGCCAGTCGCTGCCACGGAGGCAGGCATCCAGGCGAGCGAACTCATTGTTCTGCGCTTCGGTATAGCCATAGAGCGCCCCGAAGAGAGGTTCCATATAGACGGAAAACCCGTACCGACAGCCATGGAGGTAGAGCATTTCATAGGCTTTGAAGCGCCACTCCTCGCCGGGGAGCGCGAACATGATACAGCGGCCCTGCTCGCTGGTCTCACGTCCCAATAGGCTTTCAAACCGCACAATTCTCCCGACCTCGACGTGCTGCTCAAAGTGCTGTGGCTGGAACATGGCGTCATCCAGCACCTCTCCGGGACCGAGATGAAACGTGGCGAAGGGTTTTTCCCCGGCCAGCATGAGCGTGAGTTCGCGATTGGTGTGCGTGGGATAGCTCAAAATCCGCACGCTGGCGAACACCGCACCCGAAGACTTTGAACGAATCTCACCCCTGGTTTCGGGCGGCAGGACGTCGAGTTCAGCCAGGTCGAGGTGACGGAAATGACCTGACACAGCCTTGATGACTGCCTCGCGCTCCGCGCGGGGCACCGCGACCGAGGATATAATGTCCTCGCAACCGTTCTGGTCGTACCGCAAGCAATCCACGAAGACCGTCGGATCGACCTCCATGATCGCGTCTTCCAGCGACATGTCCTGCAAACCTACCCCAGCAATTTCTTCCGCAATATCTCGTTCACGGCTTGCGGGTTGGCCTTGCCCTGCATGGCTTTCATCACCTGGCCGACGAACCAGCCCATGGTCTTGGGCTTTTCTTTCACTTGGGCGGCCTGGTCGGGATTGTCGGCGATGAGCTGGTCGATGACGGCTTCGATGGCGCCTGTGTCGGTGACCTGTTTGAGGCCCTTCTCGTCGACGATCTTGGCCGGGTCGCCGCCTTCACTCCACAGGATCTCGAACACGTCCTTGGCGATCTTGCCGGAGATGGTGTCGTCGGAGATGAGCGCGATCAGACCACCGAGCTGTGTCGCCGAGACCGGGCTGTCGGTGATGTCGAGGCCTTCCTTGTTGAGGCGGCCATAAAGCTCGTTATTGACCCAGGAGGAGGCCAGCTTGGCGTCGCGGCCTTCGGCGACGATCTCGTAGTAATCGGCGCGATCCTTGTCGGCCGACAGGACAGCGGCGTCATAATCTGACAGGCCGAGCTCGGAGACGAGCCGGGCGCGCTTCTGGTCCGGCAGTTCGGGCAGGCCGGCCTTGATCTCGTCGACGAAAGACTGCTGCAGTTCAAGCGGCAGCAGGTCGGGATCGGGGAAGTAGCGATAATCGTGGGCTTCTTCCTTCGAGCGCATGGAGCGGGTCACACCGGTATTGGCGTCGAACAGGCGGGTTTCCTGGTCGATCTTGCCGCCATCCTCGATGATGTCGATCTGGCGCTGGGCCTCGTATTCGATGGCTTGGCGGATGAAGCGCAGCGAATTGACATTCTTGATCTCGCAGCGCGTGCCCAGATGCGAGAAATCACCCGTCTCACGGAATTTCTCATACTGGCCGGGACGACAGACCGACACGTTCACATCGGCGCGCAGCTGGCCCTTCTCCATGTCACCGCCACACGTGCCCAGATAGCGCAAAATTGTGCGCAGCTTGGCGACATAGGCCGAGGCTTCCTCGGGCGAGCGGATATGCGGGCGGGAGACGATTTCCATCAGCGCCACGCCGGAGCGGTTGAGATCGACATAGGTCGAATTGGGATCGAGATCATGGATCGACTTGCCGGCATCCTGTTCCAGGTGCAGGCGTTCGATACCGACCGTGAAGCGCGAGCCATCATCGCGTTCGCACTCGATCTCGCCCTCACCCACGATCGGGAATTGGAACTGGCTGATCTGATAGCCCTGCGGCAGGTCGGGATAGAAATAATTCTTGCGGTCAAAGCGCGACATCAGATTGATCTGGGCATTGAGACCGAGGCCCGTCCTCACCGCCTGTTCGACAACATGGCTGTTGATGACCGGCAGCATGCCCGGCATCGCCGCATCGACCAGCGAGACCTGCGTATTGGGCGCCGCGCCAAAGGCTGTCGCCGCGCCGGAGAAGAGCTTGGCATTGGAGACCACCTGGGCGTGGATCTCCAGGCCCATGACGACTTCCCAGTCACCGGTCGCGCCCGGCAGGATGTAGCTGTGATCACTCATCTCGATCTTCCTCGTCGTCATCCCATCCGGGACGTTCGTCTTCCGGCGTATTCATCGCCGCAACCAGAACCCGACCCGCCATGGTGACGGTCAGGCCGAAAAACAAAAAGCCAACCCCCGGCACCACCAGAAAGATGGTCCAGAGAGCAGCCGGCTCAAGCGGCACGATGCCGCGAAACACCACCGCCCCGGCCAGCAGCAAGAGCGCGCCGACCAGAAAACTCGGTCGCGCCAGCTTCATGGCCGGGTGGGCAGGTTCAGCCTTGGCCATCACGCGGCCCCATGAAAGACTTCACCACGGCGATCATCGCCGCCAGCCCGAAACCGGCCAGCATCAGCCCCAGCGCCAGCTGGACGATGAAACCGAAGGTCGGGAACTCACCCGCCCCGAATGCACCGCCAACCATCACGCCGCCGGAATAGACCGTCGGCAGGCCGAAGGCGAGGCCGAGTATGGCCAGCAGGATCATGAAGCCACGATTGGGCTTGGCCGGCGGTGTTTGCGGGGCCGGGGTCTTGCGCTCTTCGTCAGTCATCCGCCGCTTCCTCTTTCTGGCGCCAGCGCTGGCGCCGCCTGGCCTCTGCGACCCGCCCGGTGAGTCGCGTCGAGGCTATCGAGCCGCCTGCCGCCGTACCGAACCCGGTCCGTACGGCCCAGATACCAAAAATGGCGCCGAAACCGACACCGATCCCGAGCAGCGCCATCGATCCGATCATCAGCGCCAGCACCAATGCTGCGCCAGCCAGAATCAAGATGAAGCGCCCGAGCATCCCCATGTGTCAAAGCCCCACCGCGTCCATCACGCCCACCAATTCTCCGGCTTGGCGACGAAGCCGGCCGAATCCTCGATCGCCGCGCCGACCTTGAACATGGTTTCCTCGTCCAGCGCCGGGGTGATGATCTGAAGTCCCAGCGGCAGGCCGTCCTTGTCGACACCGGCCGGCACCGACATGGCCGGCAGGCCGGCCAGGTTGGCGGTGACGGTGAAGACGTCATTGAGATACATGGCGATCGGATCATCCGACTTCGACCCCAGCGCGAAGGCGGCCGACGGGGCGGACGGGGTCAGCACGGCGTCGACCTTCTCAAACGCCTGTTCGAAATCCTGCAGGATGCGCGTGCGCACTTTCTGGGCGCGCAGGTAATAGGCGTCGTAATAGCCGGCCGAGAGCACATAGGTGCCGATCATGATGCGGCGCTGGACCTCATGGCCGAAACCGGCACCGCGGGTGTTTTCATAGGTCGCATTGAGGTTTGTCCCCTCGACGCGATTGCCATAGCGCATGCCGTCATAGCGGGCGAGGTTGGAGGAAGCCTCCGCCGGCGCGACGATGTAATAGGCTGGCAGGGCGTATTTCGTGTGCGGCAGGGAGATGTCGACGATCTCGCAGCCGGCGGCCTTGAGCCAGTCAATGCCCTTTTGCCAGGCCTCATCGATCTCGGCCGGCATGCCATCGACCCGGTACTCCTTGGGAACGCCAATGCGCAAACCCTTCACCGACTGACCGACCGCCGCGACGAAGTCCGGTACATCGTTCGGCAGCGAGGTCGAATCCTTGGGGTCATGACCCGACATGGCCTGCAGCATCAACGCCGAATCCTTCACCGTCTTGGCGAAGGGACCCGGATGATCAAGCGAGGAGGCAAAGGCCACCGCGCCCCAGCGCGAGGTTCGGCCATAGGTGGCTTTCACGCCGACCGTGCCGGTAAAGGCGGCCGGCTGGCGGATCGAACCGCCGGTATCCGTGCCCGTGGCGCCAAAGCAGAGATCGGCCGCCACAGCCGCCGCAGATCCGCCCGAGGAGCCGCCCGGCGTCAGCATTTCGCCGTTAGCGCCCTTCCAGGGATTATTGACCGGACCGGTATTCGAGGTCTCGTTCGACGAGCCCATCGCGAATTCGTCCATCGAGGTCTTGCACAGGAAGACGCCGCCGTTTTCCCACAGCTTGGCCGTGACGCTGGACTCGTAAGTCGGCTTGAAGCCCTTGAGAATGTTCGAGGAGGCTGCCGTCTCGACACCTTCAACCGCGAACAAATCCTTGATCGCCAGCGGTGCGCCTTCGATGAGACCACCCTCGCCGCGCGCGAGTTTCTCGTCGGAGGCCTTGGCCATGGCCAGCGTCTTGTCGGCGTCAAAGGCGGTGAAGGCATTCAGCTTGGGCTGGGCTGCTTCGCACAGGGCCAGGCCTTCCGTCGCCAGTTCAACAGCAGAGACCTCACGCGCCTTCAGCTTGGCGGTGATGTCGGACAGGGTGAGTTTGAAAAGCTCGCTCATGACCTACTCCACCGATTTCGGGACAACGAAGAAGCCTTCGTCGGACTTGGGCGCGTTGGCCAGGACCTTGTCGCGGCAATTGCCGTCGGTGACTTCGTCCGCGCGCTGCGGCAGCGGGAATTTCACCGGCGTGGTCATCGGCTCGACGCCGTCGACATCCACTTCATTGAGCTGTTCGATCCAGCTCAGAATGCCATTGAGCTCGCCGACCAGCGTGTCGATACGATCGGTTGGTTCGGCGATGCGGGCGAGGCGCGCAATGCGGCGCACATCATCAGCGGTGACGGACATGGGAAATCACTCCGGAAATTCGAAGCTGACTGAGTAGCAATCGCCTTTCGCAGGTGCAAGAAAGCTTGACGGTCGCGCGTGCAAAGCGCATCCCGCCATCATGCCGATTGTGACCCTGGAAGACCTGCCCGATGGCCCCCTGATCGCCCTTGATCCGGGGAGCAAGACCATCGGGGTGGCGGCCTGCGGTGCCTCGCGGGGCCTCTCGACACCGGTGGAAACCATCAAGCGGACCAAGTTCACAGCCGATGCGGAGCGTGTCTTTGCCCTGCTGGACGAGCGCCAGGCCGTCGCCATCGTGATGGGCCTGCCGGTCAATATGGACGGGTCGGAAGGCCCGCGCGTGCAGTCGGTGCGTGCCATGGCCCGCAATCTGATGCGGCTGCGCGACCTGCCCATCGCCTTCCAGGACGAACGCCTCTCGACCTTCGAGGCCGAAGAGAAGCTGATTTCCGCGGGCGTGCGCCGTGACAAGCGCAAGGACATCATCGACGCCCACGCCGCCGCCAACATATTGCAATCCGCGCTCGACCGCCTGGAGATGCTGCGCCCATGACCCCCATCATCACCGCCCTCGTCCCCGTCTTCGGCGTGATCTTTCTCGGATGGGTATTGCGACGCTCCAACCTGTTGCCGGAAACGAGCTGGGGGCCGATTTCGCGGCTGGCCTATCTTGGACTGTCCCCGGCCCTCCTATTTTCCTCGATCGCCTTTGCCGACCTGTCCGAGATCGAGCTCGGCGGTTTCATGGCCGCGGCGATGCTGGGTTTTGTCGCCATGGCGGCGCTGACACTGGCGTTGAAGCCGGTGCTGCGCGTTCCCGACCCGACCTTCACCTCGCTGTTCCAGGCGACCAGTCGCTGGAATGGCCTGCTGATCCTCGCCATCGCCATCGCCCTGTTCGGGGCCGAGGGCGAGGTTCTGGTAGCCCTGGTGATGGTCGCCTCGATCCCGCTGGTGAATATGGAATGCGTCGCCGTCCTGTCGGTTTGGGGCACCGGCGCAGCGCCGCAGTGGCGCTCCATCCTCTACCGCATTCTGACCAATCCGCTGATCCTCGGCTCGGCTGCCGGTGGTGTGGTCAACCTGGCCAACATTCCGGTTCCGACGATGCTGGCCGACACCATTGCGCTGACCGGTCAGGCGGCGCTGCCGCTGATCCTGCTGGCGGTCGGCGCGGGACTGAACTTCACCGCCATGCGGGCCCGGCCACGCCTGCTCGGCCTGTCAGTCTTCGTCAAGCTGATGATCGGCCCGCTGGTCTTCTACGGCATCGGCCGCGCCTTCGGCATTGACGGCATTCCCCTGACCGTCCTGCTCCTCACCGGTGCCTCACCGGGTGCGGCGTCGGCCTATGTGCTGGCCCAGCAATTGGGCGGTGACGCGCCCTATTCCGCCGGTGACATCACAGCAAGCGCGCTGTTCTGCTTCATCACGATCCCGTTCTGGCTGTGGTTGCTGGGCTAGGCAGGCACTGCGCCAGGCGACCGGATCGACGCCGCTTGCCGGTCTCGCCCGGTCGAATTACGAATAAGGACCAGGCTTGCTCAGGCGAGCGGGATCTTGTCGTCCGGGGGTACTATCATGGCACACAAGGGCGCACTCTCTCGCCGCTCGTTTCTGATGCAGGTGACCGGTACCGCATTGGCGGCGGGTGCCGGCGCACTGGTCAGCGGTAGCGCGACCGCACAAACCTATACCGGCGTATCGGACTCGGATGGCGGGGCCTATGCGGATCCGGCCGGGTATGGACGCAGCGGCGGCGCGCGCGCAGGCAGCTCCGGCTTGACCGATAGTGACAGCGGCGCCGCCGCTGATCCGGCCGGGAATGGCCGCGGATCAGGCGGCACCGGCGCACAGGGCGTTACCGACCAGGACAGTGGTGCTACGGCGGACCCGGCAGGACGTGGCCGGGGGGGACGCTCCGGCACGGGCGCATCCGGCTATACCGACACCGACAGCGGGGCGACGGCAGATCCGGCCGGTCGAGGGCGCGGACCGGCAGCCCCGCGCCCGGCTCAGCCGGACGGCCCGGTCGAAAGCGAAGTCCAGCGTAACAACGGGATGGCGCGGGCCTGCAACCCCCGCTGCTAGCTGCCGGTGCCGGGCTCAACGTCAACGCCGTGAAGGCGCGGCCGCGTTTGTTGGTCCTGTCAGTCTTTATCCAGTTGATGATCGGACCGCTGGTCTTTTTCGGGATTGGGCGCCTGCCGGGTATTTAAGGCATCCCGCTCACCACCCTGCTTCTCACCGGCGCGTCGCCTCGACCTGGGTTCTGGCCAAACAGACCCCTCACCCGGCCCTTCGGGCCACCCTCTCCCGCAAGGGGAGAGGGCGTTCTTGCCAGCGGCCGGCTCATACGCCTTCTCCCCTCGCGGGAGAAGGTCCCCGAAGGGGGGATGAGGGGGAATCCCGGTGCCTGACGGTCAATCCCCCAGACAGACCCGCTCGCCCTCGTCAGCCAGGTTGAAGCCGGCCTCTGTCACCACATCCCGCTCCGGCGCATCGGGATAGCGGACCGGGTTGGTGTGGTTGAAATGGATGAAGCGGATCTTGGCCCGCTCGCTGGCGGGCAGATCGGCGAACCGTGCCATCGAGTGCGAGATCATTGGATGCGGGAAGCCCGACATGTCACGCCCCAGGATCTCGCCATTGGCGAAGAAGGTGGCGTCGAGATAGGCGACATCCACGCTGGCGATAACGTCCTCGATGCGCAGGGCGGTGCCGTCTTGCCAGGTCTCCCATTCCTCCCAGCTGTCGATGTCGGGCAGGAAGAAGGCGCTCAGACCCGGCGTGTCGATGCGATAGCCGACAACCTCGGTGAATTCCTGCCGGTGCGGCACGGCGATCGGTGTCACGGACAGGCGGCCAACCTCGACCGCAACGCCATCGTGCATGGGTTGAAGCGCAATGTTCTCATAGCGGACCAGCTGGCTCCAGGGCCCGTTGCTCGTCAGATAGTCGGCCATACGCGGCATGGCGAAGACCGGCACGCCCTGCGCCCCCATGCTCTCATGCCCGAGGAACATCAGCCCGGTGTAATGGCCCATATGGCCATGGGTAAGGAAGATACCGTCCAGCCCGGGACGCCGTTCGGTCGGTGCAATCTGGTCGAGGCGGTAGAGCTGTTCACGGATGTCCGGCGTAGCCTCGAACAGGTAGCGCTCGTCCAGCTGATGATCGACCAGCGCGATCGAGGTCGCCAGCCGTCGCAGCGACGGATCTTCCCATGCGGGATCCGCGCTATTGCCCAACTGCGGCGCGCCGCCATCCTGGCCGACGCCGAGGACGATGAGTTCGATGGAGCATGTCGGGTTTTCCGGTTGCGCGATGGCGGGCACCGTCACGCCGAATGCCAGGCCGGCGAGCGCTATTGCATGTGTTTTCATGGCCAAGAACGAGACTGGAACCCGCCGCGGGCGTCAAGCGCTAATCAATCCCGACCACTGTGCTGCGCCGCTCCATCTGGACCACATCGCGCCATCGCCCGGCCATGGGGCCATGCCCCATCTTGCCAAGCCCGCACCTGACGCCAAGCCGCTCGAAGCCGCATTGCTCATGCATGCGGATGGACGCCGTGTTCTCGGCGAAGATCCCGGCGGTGAGCGTCCACAGGCCTTCCGCTTCCGAGCCATCAACCAGGGCCTGCAACAGGATGCGGCCCAGCCCCTTCCCGCGCGCAGCCTCCGCGACATAGACCGAGACCTCGCCCACCCCGCCATAGACGCAGCGCGAAGAAACCGGGCTGAGCGCGGCCCAGCCGGTCACCCCGCCTTCACCGTCCAGTGAGACCAGCCGCGGTGCGGCAAGCTTGCCCTCGTCGAAATGAACCCAGTCCGGCGCGGCGCTCTCGAAGGTCGCGTGACCGGTAGCGATGCCCTCGGCGTAGATGGCGAGGACGGCGGGCGCGTCGGTTGGCGTCATGGGGCGGAGTTTGGTCATGGTTTCCTGTCGAGAGGCCGCGCCAGCAGACTGATCCATAGATCACTTGTCAGCCAGCAGGCCGCATCCGGGTTTTCAGGTCAAGGGCCCAAAGGGCCGCGGAGCGGGCACGCCCCTTGACCTGAAAACCCGGATGCGGCGCCATCTCGGCAAGTGATGTATGGGCGGGTGTGCGCCGAGGCGCCCGGGCCGGCACAGAATTCACCCCTCACTTGCTCCTGCCCCCAACACCCCCTATACCGCCGCACGACGTATCTGTGTGCCCTTGGCGACCCAGGAGACGGGATGAGCCGCGCGGAATTTTCCTACGACTTCCCCCACCGCCACCTTTTATCGGTGGCCGACCTCAACCCCGTTGATATCCAGATCATTTTCGAGCGCGCCGCGCATCATCTGGCGACCAACCGGACGCCGGACAAGCGCTCTGACGTGCTGCGCGGCCTGACCGTGCTCAACCTCTTCTTCGAGGCCTCGACGCGAACGCAAGGCTCGTTCGAGATGGCGGGCAAGCGGCTCGGCGCTGATGTGGTCAACTTTGCCGTGGCCCATTCTTCCGCCTCCAAAGGCGAGAGTCTGTCGGACACGGCGCGGACTCTCGCGGCCATGAAGCCCGACATCATGGTCGTACGCCACTCGGCAACCGGCGCGCCGCAATTCCTCGCCGATCACACCGGCCTGGCTGTGGTCAATGCCGGCGACGGCATGCATGAACACCCGACCCAGGCCCTGCTCGACAGCTTCACCCTGTCGCAACACTGGGGCTCGGTCGGTGGCCGCCGCATCCTGATTGTCGGCGACATCCTGCATTCGCGGGTGGCCCGCTCGAATATCGGCCTGTTGAACATTCTCGGCGCCGAGATCCGCCTGTGTGCGCCGCCCACCCTGCTTCCCTCCGATGTCGACCAGTGGGGCTGCGACGTCTTCCACGATCTCGACGAGGCGTTGAAGGGCTGCGACGCCGTCATGGCCCTGCGCCAGCAGCGCGAGCGCATGTCCGGCGGCTTCGTGCCGTCCGAACGGGAATTCTTCCACCTGTTCGGCCTCACCCATGAGCGCCTTGAAGTGGCGTCGCCGGACGTTCTGGTCATGCATCCCGGGCCGATGAATCGCGGCGTCGAAATCCATACCAAGCTGGCCGATGATCCCGAGCGCAGCGTGATCCTGGAACAGGTGGAGAGCGGCGTTGCGGTGCGCATGGCGATCCTTGAACTGATCGGCGCCAATATCCGCAAGGAGGCCTCGGCATGAGTACGAGCCTGGCCATCACCAATGCCCGCCTTGTCGACCCGGCCTCCGCCCATGACGGCCCCGGCGGCGTGCTGATCGAGGACGGCGTGATCGCCCAGATGGGCAGTGAGCTGGATCTTGATGCCGCTGACGAGGTCATCGACGCCAAGGGCCGCATACTCGCCCCCGCCCTGATTGATCTTCGCTGTGCCAAGGAAGCAGCCCTGACGCCCGACGGCGAAACCGTCGATACGCTGTGTGCGGCCGCGATGAGCGGCGGCTTCGGCACTATCGTGCTGGCACCCAATGCCCGTTCGCCGCTGGACAAGGCCGATGGCTTTGCCGGCATGTCGCGGGGGCTTGGCCAGCGCAGCGTCCGCATCCTCTCGGCTTGCGGCGCGACCCAGGGCCTGGCGGGCGAACAAATGGCCGAGATCGGCCTGATGGTGCGCGGCGGGGCTGTTTATGCCGGCCAGGGGGATCGACCGATCGCCGATACGCGCCTGATGCGCCGCCTCCTCTCCTACACCAGCCAGTTCGATATCTGGCTGGCCTGTCGTCCGGCCGATGCCGGCCTGTCCAGCGGCAGCGTGGTCACGGAAAGCGACTGGTCGGCCCGTATGGGACTGCCGTCGGAACCGACCGTGTCCGAACGGATTGCCATCGAGCGGGATGCTGCCCTGGCTGAATTGTCCGGCGGCAAGTTGATGATCGACCGCCTCTCGACCGCGGCCGGGCTCGACGCCCTGCGCCATGTCCGCAGCCGCGACCTCGAGATCGCGGCCACGGTGGCCATCGCCCACCTGACCCTCAACGAGGTGGATGCCGGTGGTCTGGACAGCGCCTTTCGCATGGACCCGCCCCTGCGCAGCGAAGCGGACCGCCAGGCGCTGGTCGAGGCGGTCATTGCGGGCGAGATCGATGCCGTGGTCTCCGACCATCGACCCACCCCGTTCGACGACAAGGCCGACCCGTTCGCCCTGGCCATGGCCGGGACGCTGAGTCTCGAGACCATGCTCGGCGCCATGCTGGGCCTGGTTCATGACGGCGAGCTGGAGCTGATCGACGCCTTGCGGGTCATGACCTGTGGCCCGGCCGACCTGCTCGGCCTGCCCCAGGGACGTATCGCGGTCGGCGCGCCGGCCGATCTCATTCTCATCGATGGCGACAAGCCCTGGGTGTGCCAGCCGGATGGCTTCGCCTCGGCGCGTGGCAATTCGGCCTGGGCCGGCCGTCGTTTCCAGGGACGGGTCTTGCAAACCATCGTCGCCGGAGACACATTATACAACCCTTAGGTGCAAATTGACATGACCAGTCTTCTGATCGCGCTCGCTGCCGCCGCCGGTGGCTATCTCTTCGGCTCCATCCCCTTCGGACTGGTGCTGACGCGCATGGCCGGTCTGGGCGATATCCGCGCCATCGGGTCCGGCAATATCGGCGCCACCAATGTGTTGCGCACCGGCCGCAAGGACCTCGCCGCCCTCACCCTCATTCTCGATGCCGGCAAGGCTGGTATCGCGGCGGCGGTGTTCGGCTATTTCCTCGGCACCACCGCCGGGCTGGTCGCCGGCGCCTTCGCCTTCGCCGGCCATTGCTTTCCGGTCTGGCTCGGCTTCAAGGGCGGCAAGGGTGTGGCGACCTTTGTCGGCACCATGCTGGTGGTCTTCTGGCCGGTCGGCCTGACTGTCATCGCCACCTGGCTGGCCATGGCCGCCATTTTCCGCATCTCCTCCCTCGCCGCGCTGGCTGCAGCGCTCGCCGCGCCGTTCGCCGCCCTCGCCTGGGGACGCCCCGATGTGGCGATCATGGCCGGCCTGCTGACGGTGCTGATCTACTGGCTGCACCGCGCCAATATCAGCCGCCTGCTCAAGGGCGAAGAGCCCCGTATCGGTGGCAAGAAGAGCGAAACGTCGGCCGATGTCAGCGACGGGGACGACCCCGACACTCCGGCGACATGACGCAGCCGGGGCCCAGCCACACCGAAAGGGTGATGTGGTTGCGCCTCGCGCGGACAAGAGGGTTGGGCGCGATCGGATTTGCCCGGGCGATCGCCCATTACGGCAATGCCGCCGACGCCATTGACGACCTGCCCGCGCGGGCCCGGTCTGCCGGTCGGCGGGTGCTCGACATCCCCAGCCCGGAGACGGTCGAAGCCGAAATGGAACAGATCGAGCGTGTCGGCGCGCGTCTGATCACCGGTCTGGATCCGGACTATCCCGCCCTGCTCGCCGCGATACCGGGGCCGCCGCCAACCCTGATCGTGCGCGGCAATCTGTCCCTGCTGGACCGCCCGGCCTGCGCCATGGTCGGGGCCCGCAACGCCTCGGCGGTCGGGCTGAGATTTGCCCGTGAGCTGGCCAATGGACTGGGCCGCGAGGATATCGTGGTCGTGTCCGGCCTCGCACGCGGTATTGATGGGGCGGCCCATTCCGGCGCTCTGGAAAGCGGAACCATCGCCGTGCTCGCCGGCGGGATTGATCACATCTATCCGCCCGAACATGGCGAGCTGCACGCCCGCCTGGGCGAGGACGGGCTACTGCTGTCCGAAGTCCCGTTGGGCCAGTCCCCGACCGCGCGCGATTTTCCGCGCCGCAACCGCCTCATCTCCGGGCTGGCACTGGGCACGCTGGTGGTCGAGGCCGCGCTTCGCTCGGGCTCCCTCATCACCGCGCGCTATGCCGCCGAGCAGGGACGCGAAGTGATGGCGGTTCCCGGATCGCCGCTCGATCCACGTGCCCGCGGCTCCAACCAGCTCCTGCGCGATGGCGCCCATCTGATCGAATCCGTCGATGATGTGCTGGACATCCTGTCGAAGGCCCGCCGTCCCGAACCGCCCGGGCACGGGCTGGAGGATCTGCCGGCAATGAGCCTGCCGGACCTGTTCGATGACGAGGAGGCGGGCCTGTCGACTGATGAAGGCTTGTCGAACACCTCTGCCCTGTCCCCCCTGGAACGCCTGCGCGCCCTCCTGTCGCCAGCTCCGGTATCGGGTGATGAACTGGCCCGCGCCGCCGACCTGCCCATCGGCGAAGTCCAGGCGATGCTGATGGAGATGGAGATGAGTGGAGAGATCGCGACCCTGCCCGACGGGCTGGTTCAACGCCGGCGCCAGAGCTGATTGAGCCGGTGTGATTCCATTTCGATGTAATTGGCGGCCAGCTCGATCAGGCAGGCGCTCTGGCCATAACCGTGATGGAAGGCGTCTTCGCTCAGGCGACGGAGCTCGCGGGACAGGCGGTCTGACTCTTCAGTCAGCGGCAGGACGCCGGGCAAGGGATGCCCGAACAGATCATGCCCGGGCCTGAGCTTGCGACGCATATCGCCCTCCACGGTCGAAGCCATGATAAATTACAAGCCTACAAAATACAACCTTGAGTAATCAGCCTGGCAAATTGGCAAGCAAAAGGTCGCGCGCCTCTTGCACCTGACGCGCCAGTGCGGCCGATCCTTCGCCGGTATCTGGATGAAGCTTCTTCATCAAACGGCGGTGGGCGGCCCGGATCGCCGCCGCGTCGGCATCCGCGTCCACCCCGAGTATCTCCCGGGCCTCGGCCACGCTCATCGACTGGCTAGCCGATGGCGGGGAAGCGGTGCGTCCGCCTCCCGACCCCGACCGGCCAGGGCGAAGGACATCGCCCAACAGGCCCAGCCCGAACAGGCCGATCGGCCCACCCAGTATGACCCCACCACGCAGGCTGATAATCGCACCGGCCAGCAGGGCGCCACCGCCCAGGATGATACGGACCATCCGCGCCGCACTGGCGGTCTTTTGCCGGGAAAACCACCAGGCCGCGCCCAGCAGGGCCATCAGGGCCAGGATTCCGAGCGCGAATGGCGTCATGTCAGAAGGGAATGGTTGCGCCCTGGAGACCGGGCAGTTTGAGGATGATCAACAGGTCGCGCAGTTCCTGGCGGGCGGCGACATGGCTCATGGTGAACGTCACCGTCGAGCCGCTTTCGGTCAGATCGAGCAGGGTCAGCCCCAGCGGGAAGAGCTCACGATAGATGACCCGCTCGGCAAAGCCGGGAGCCAGCCGGAAGCCGATCCGTTGCGACAGCATTTTGAGGCCGTCACCGACGCGTCGCTTGTTGCGCGCGTCCAGCATCGAGATGCGGTTGCGCATCACGACCCAGTCGATCGACCGTTTCTCCAGCTGGGCCTTGCGTTTGCGGCACTCCCACAGCATCTCGGAATAGACGCTTGGCTTGCCAACCTCATAGCTGTCCGGGTCGATTTCGGCGAGCAGGTCAAAGTCGACAAAGCTGTCATTGACCGGCGTGATGACCGTGTCGGCGCTGGAGTGCGCGAGACGGGAATAAAGGGTGTCGGCGCCTGGCGCGTCGATAATGATGAATTCGCAACTGGTTTTCAGTCGGGTCAGGGCCTCGGAAAAACGCTCGGTCTCCTCTTCCTCGACCAGGTCGAGATCGCGCTGGGCGCTCGGTGCCAGAACAATCTCCTCCGGGCGCGGCAGGGAGGCCCCATGGCGCTCGCACCAGCGCTGACGATTGGACAAGTAGCGACCAAAGCTGCGCTGGCGCAGATCAAGGTCAATGGCCCCGACGGTCTTGCCCATGCGCAGCAGGGCGACGGCCAGATGCATGGCGACGGTGGACTTGCCGGCGCCGCCCTTCTCATTGCCCACAACGATGACATGGGCGGCCTGAACGCCATCGCGAACACGACCCAAGGGTCTGGCAGGCAAGCGAAAACCGGTCTGACTACTCATCTCGTCCCAATCTCGACCACGTCCGAAGCCGCCAGCATATGGCGCGCCCTTGGCGATTCTATTCGCCCGCAGTCCTTGCCATATCCGCCATGGGCTGCCCGGAGAAGTCAACCACGGCACAGTAGTCACCGGTCGCCATCAGCTGCTGACAGACAGCCCGCGCCTCGGCGGCGCTGTCGAAGGGGCCGGCCTTCAGGCGCAGATAGGTACCCTGCCCGGCAATGTCAGTTTCGCTGAGCCGCGCCTGCAGGCCGGCAAGCATTTCGCCATGTTCGAGCACCAATTCGTCCCAGCCGCGCTGCGCCGTCTCGGCTCGCCGATAAGAGGCCAGGTGAACGCCATGATAGAGGCTGGGTGCATCAGCCATGGCCGCCGGCGGCGGCGGCAGGTCTGTCAGGACAGGCTCCGGCGCAACCGGCAATTCGACCGCATCGCCCGGCGCATTGAGCGCCATAACCGCATTGGCCAGGGCGTGCAGTTCCGGCGCAACGGTATCGACAGCATCCGGATCAAACCGCGCCAGGTGTGCCAGTTCACGCGAGATGGCATCGGCCAGCAGGGCATTGCGCGTCGGCGCGACGGCGGCAACAGCCATATCCTGCGCCGCCGGCTCGGGCGCCGTTGTCGCACATCCGGCCACGGCCAGGGCGGCCATAAAAACAGTCAGTCGTTTCATGTCATTGTCTGTAGACGGCATCGCATCAATTGCCTGTATCATCGCTTATGATTATCCCCAAGAGACCCGTTTTGTGGACCCCCTCATGATCACACAGCAAATACCGCATGCCACAACGATTTCCGCACTTCGGACGCGGGTCCGCAGCTGGCGGGAGGACCGGCTGAGCGTCGGTTTCGTACCGACCATGGGCGCATTGCATGACGGACATGTCTCGCTGGTCCGGCTGGCCAAGGCCCAATGTGACCGGGTGGTGGCCAGCGTATTCGTCAATCCGAAGCAGTTTGCGCCCGGTGAGGACCTGGACGCCTATCCGCGCACGCTGATCGATGATGCGGAAAAGCTCACCGACGCCAAGTGCGACCTGATCTACCTGCCGACGCCCGAGGCGATGTATCCTGACGGCTACAGCGCCGGTGTGACCCTGAAGGGCCCGGCTCTCGGTCTGGAATCAGCGATCCGCCCGCACTTTTTCGATGGTGTCGCCACCGTGGTCACCAAGCTGTTCAACCAGGTCCGGCCCGACATGGCCTTCTTTGGCGAGAAGGACTACCAGCAATTGCTGGTGATCCGGCAGCTTGTGAAAGACCTCGATTTCCCGATCAATGTGCTGGCCGGCGAGACCGGTCGGGACCGGGATGGCCTGGCCCTGTCCTCGCGCAATGCCTATCTGGACAGCGATCAGCGGACCCGGGCGGGTCAACTCAACCTCATCCTCAAGGCCTTTGCCGCGGCATTGAGCGGCGGGGCGAGCACATCCGACGCCACCGCGACAGCGCTCGCCGCCGCCAGTGACGCCTTTGATGCCGTTGACTATGTCGAGGCCCGATGCGCAGCAACACTGGCTGAACTGGGCGACGGGCCGATCGACCGGCCCGTCCGGGTGCTGGCCGCAGTCAGGCTGGGTTCAACTCGCCTGATCGATAACATGGCCGCAAATCCACCTGCCTGATGCCGGAATTCCGGTTAAGCTCGCCGAACAGGCCTACCGGGAGTGCCCGCCTCATGATCGTCCGCATCCTCACCCTGACTGCCCTGTGGATCGGCCTGCCCCTGGCGGCCTGTGCGCAAGCGCCGCAGATCATCCGTCCGGAGGTGGTCGCGGAATATCCACATGACCCAGCGGCGTTCACACAAGGCCTTTTCATCCATGAGGGCGAGCTGTTCGAGAGCACAGGCCGTGTCGGTCAGTCGAGCCTGCGCCGGGTCGATCTGGAAACCGGTCAGGTCGAGCAGAGCGTCGCCATTGCCCCGCCGGTTTTCGGCGAAGGCTCGGCCCGCATCGGCGATGAGATCTTCATGCTCAGCTGGGTGTCCGAGCGCGGCTTCATCTTCAATGCGGAAACCTTCGAGCAGATCAACAGTTTTTCCTATCCCGGCGAAGGCTGGGGCCTGACTTTCGACGGAACGCACCTGATCCTGTCCGATGGCACACCGGAGCTGCGCTTTCTCGATCCGGCGACCATGACTCTATCCCATACGATCAACGTCACGATGAACGGGCGCCCGATCCGGCGGCTCAACGAGCTGGAATGGATTGACGGAATGATCTGGGCCAATATCTGGGAGACGCGGTCCATTGTCAGGATTGATCCGGAGACCGGCGCTGTGGACGCGATGATCGACCTGTCCGCACTTGTGCCGCCCGAGGTGGCCGGGCGCCGCGATGCCGTCGCCAACGGCATCGCCTGGAATGCCCGGACCGGTCAGATCTATGTCACCGGCAAACTTTGGCCGACCCTGTATGAGATCCGGCTTCCCGAACCGAGTGACTGACCCGCAAGTCAAACCAGGGCCCAAACCTGTCCCGACCGAACCCGGTGAAGCCCCGGTGGATAATTCCCCTGGGTCAGGGTCGCGGTGGCGGTGGCGGTGTCGGTGTCGGTGGCGTTGGCGGTGGCGGCGCTGATCCAGCTCGGGAGCGGATGCTACCAGGCGCCAAGCTCCAGCAGTTTCGCGCGCAATTCACCGGGCATGTCATCACCGCCATCACCGCCACCGGTCAGGTCACGCGGCGCGTCTTCCGGTTTGAGATATCGCCAGCCCTGGAAGGGGCGCCGCGGCGCTGCTGCCGTGCGGATGATCTGCGGTGACATGATGATGGCGCACCGCTTGATGCCGTCAGCGCCGGTAACCGGTTCCAGGGCAATGATTTCCGAGCGGCACTGGATCGCGCCCGACATCACCCAGTACAGCGAGCCGCCAGCTTCGACCTCGTCCTTGCGGGCCGGTGACATGCGGGTCACATGCATGGCGACTTCCGGCTCACCGGCAGCCCGGCGCGCGGCCATCTCGCGATCCCGATGCGCTTCCAGCTCGTCCACCGAGGACACGCCGACGCAGAGTTTGACGATATGAATGGCCATCCCCTGCAGTTAGGCCGACTCCGGCATGAGGTCAAAGGATCGACGCTGGCGAGGCCAACCTGCCGACCTGCCTGCCTGCCTGTCTGCCTGCCTGCCTGTCTGTCTGCCTGCGGGCTGGACAGAAGCGCCGAAGCCACCCCTAATCAGGCGCATGTCGCAACTACCGTCTCCGCGCGCGTGGACACACGCTCGAACCGTGATGATCGTGGTGTGCGGCCTGCTGATAGTCACACCGCTCTTTTTCATCAGCCAGCTGGCCTTCGCTGTATTCGGGCTCGACCAGCTCAACGCATTCGGGGCTGACGGCGCGAATGTCTTGCAGAACACCCCGACGGTCTCGCTTGTGGCGCCCTTCCTGAGGGCGCCGCTGCTGATTCTCACCTTGCTGTTTCTGGTGCGCCGGTCGCGCTGGGCGAGCATCAGTTTTGCCCTCGCGACACTCATCCACCTGGTCAGCTGGATGAGCATTCTTTCGAATGCCTATTTCACCCTGCCAACCGGCTATCTGACCCTGGCGCTCGAGGCGGGCGGCATCTACCTGCTTGTTCGCTACCCCGAATTACGCGCGCCGACCGTCAACGGTAAGACGTCCGGGGCCTGACACCTCAGTCCACCTCGACATCGACAGCACCGCCGAGAAATTCAATCTCACTGAAGGCCAGTTCAAAACTCTGGTCGAATGACTGGAAAGCCGCCCGACCACTGATCGACTGGCGCAGGTGTGTCAGGACCGGTGCCGGCAGGCCATCTATGGCCGTGTACTCCTGGACCATGTCGAATTGCGTCAGCCGCACAGCAAAGTGTGGCTTGAAACTCTCCGGCGCCCACATCCGCAAACGGGTAACCGAAGCGTCCTCGCGGGCCACGGTCAGCGCGCCGCGAACATGCTCGGCCATGGCAGCCTCTTCGCCCTCGAAGTCGGGACGAAAACTGAACACCAGATGGTCAGCGGTCTCCTCGGCCAGTTCCAGGCTGCCCGGTGCGATATCGCTATCGTCCGCCGAAAAGAAAAGGCCGCTGTCTTCATCATCATCGTCCGGCTCCTGCAAGCCGGTCCACATGCCCGC
This sequence comes from Maricaulis maris MCS10, assembly GCF_000014745.1. Taxonomy (NCBI): domain Bacteria; kingdom Pseudomonadati; phylum Pseudomonadota; class Alphaproteobacteria; order Maricaulales; family Maricaulaceae; genus Maricaulis; species Maricaulis maris. The sequence continues at coordinate 1,889,645 of NC_008347.1, forward strand.
CTGCATATCCGACAGCTCGTCCAGCGTTGGCGATACCAGCTCCCAGCGCGCGCCCTCCGGACGGGTCCCGTCGAACTGGCCGACCATGGCCCCGTCCTCATTGGTCATGGTGACAATAAAGCGCCAGTCGCGCTCATCGACCGTGATGGACGGCCGCGACAGGGCCGTCTCCAGCACCGGATGGAGTGAGCTTGCGTTCTGGGCATGGGCGAGTGGCACGGCAAACAGTGTGACGGCCGACAACAGGGTGACAATACGGATCATGGCTTCGCGTCCAGGCAGATTGGATGTTTCAACGATCAACCCCCGCTTCAACATTGCCATAAACGCGACAGCGAAGGGACCCGAATCCTTTCGCTTTACAGCATTGTCACGTCGATGAACGGTACCGGCAAAGGGCCCGTCAGGCCGCCTGGCGATTGACCAGACCGTCCGGAGCATCCGGGTCGATGTCGAAAGTGCGCTCGGATTTCGGCATCGGTCTGGCCGGCTCTCCGAAAATGCGAAGCTTCAACTTGAAGGCAAAACTCAGCGCCTGTTTCAAAAGGGCGCCAAGGCCATCAGTCCGCGTCTCCTTCGGTGCGTAGCCGAATTGCCGCCGCAGGATGCCATTGGCGAAGAGAACGGAGTTCTGCAACCGCGATTGCGGCGTCGAAATCTCGAACGGGACCGACACATTGACGCCGGACTGGTTCTCGATCCGGTGCGGTCCGTGCAGCGGCCAGTTGGCCGCCATGCCGGGATGCAGGTCGACCGTGAAGGCGTCCTTGTCCCAGGCCGGATCAAAGGGAATGTCCTCGGTCTTGTCGTGATGCAGCACTGCCTCGACATCATCGGTGTTGAGATAGGGCTGCCGCGGCGGATAAGTCCGGAAACGCTTCACGCCACGCATGTGCCACAGCATGGTCTCGGACACATCGGAGTGCAGGAAGACCTGAGCCGAAGGCGAGGAAATCAGGATGCCGGCCTCGGCCACCAGCGGCCGGAAGGACGGGTCGGCCTTTTTCATGTCGGCCAGCATCGCGGCATAAATCGGGCGATACTCGGGATCCCGGTCCATGGCGTGACGCAGGTTGATCCAGAGACGGCCCTTGCGCACGGCCTCGATCAGCTCCAGCCCGGTCAGAGCGCCGGGATCCCCTGCCCGCCAGCTGTCATGATCGGTGGCGTCGTCGCCCATTGTGCAAAAATCGATCATGTCGCGCGGATGGCGCTCGATCAGGGCCGCCAGGGCCACATCGGAAAAAGCATGATGTTCGTGATAGTTGTGACGCACGGTTATGGGTTCGCGGCGGAATTTCCGCTTGCCGTCATCCGACCATGTCGACCCGAACTGATCCATATAGGTGTCACGCATTGATCCATCTCCCGTCATGTCACCCGGGAAAGAGCAAAACGCGTGCCGCTTTCGCCTGTGGGGGGATAAGTGCGGCTATGAACCATCCTGTCCCGTCGACGATCGGTCAGTGGCGAGCGTCGATCCGGCCGGCTGACTGACAAGCCATCAATGGATCAAAGCGCTCACGCACTCTTTCCACGCGAGGCCCTGCAAGGATGATCAGGCCGGCACGTCTTCCAGCGCCTCAAGTGCCACAAGCACGTCGCCTTCGCCGACCTGACCGCCCACTTCGACGCTCAGCTCGCCGATCACCCCGTCACGTGGCGCCGCCAGGGCATGCTCCATTTTCATGGCTTCCAGCACGACCAGCGCCTGGCCCTTGGTCACGCGATCACCCGCCTTGACGTTGACGGCCAGGACCTTGCCCGGCATCGGCGCCTTGATCACATTGCCTGCTTCCAGCGCGTCGGCAGCGGCTTCAGGGTTCTCGAAGGCAAAGACCGTGGCCCGTCCCTGACAGGCGACCAGAACGCCCTCCCCAACCGGCTCGCAGACAGCGCGCAAATCCTCGCCTTCTGCGCGCGCAGCAAAGGCATACCCCCGCGCGCTGTCCTCGATGGCGAGGTCCTTGATGTCGGCAATCCCGTCACCCACGCGGACGACAAGGCTTCGGCCTGTCTTCGACAGCGTGACCGCGACGATCTCATCTGCCACCTCAAACCGGTGCTCGACCCGGGGCTGTGCATTCAGGCGCCAGCCATCAGCCGCTTCGAACGGATCCAGCGCACCACCAAGGATCGGTCGCAGGTCGAGTGCGCCCAAAAGGGCAAACGCCCCGTCCACAGGATGCACGGTGGCGGGAATGAGTGCCTCCAGATTGGCCTCGATAAAGCCGGTCGACAGCCGCGCCGCCAGGAAATCCTCATGCAGCGTCGCGCGGCGCAGGAAAGCCGCATTGGTGCGAACCGGATAGACGACAAGCTCATCAATCATCGCCGCCAGGCTCTGTGCCGCATTGCCGCGCGTATCCGCATGCACGATCAATTTGGCGATCATGGGGTCGTAATGCAGCGACACCTCTCCGCCTTCCTCAACACCGGTGTCGACACGACGCCCGCTGCCGGTCTGGGGGAATTCCAGCCGTTCCAGCGGCCCCGTTGACGGCAGGAAGCCTGCGACCGGGTCCTCGGCATAAAGGCGCGCTTCCATGGCATGGCCATTGAGACGGATGGTGTCCTGTTCGGGAACAGAACCACCGGCGGCGACCTTGAGCTGCAGCTCGACAAGATCGAGGCCGGTGACCATTTCGGTGACGGGGTGTTCGACCTGGAGACGGGTATTCATCTCCATGAAGAAGAAACCGTCCTCGCGCAGCTCGCCGGAGCCGTCGACGATGAATTCGACCGTGCCGGCGCCGACATAGTCGACGGCCTTGGCGGCATTGATGGCTGCGGAACACATGGCCTGGCGCACATTCGGGGTCATGCCCGGCGCCGGCGCTTCCTCGATCACCTTCTGGTGGCGGCGCTGCAGCGAGCAGTCGCGCTCGTAAAGATGGATCACCCGGCCGCGGCTGTCGCCGAACACCTGGACCTCGATATGACGCGGATTAGTGATGAATTTCTCGATCAGGACGCGATCATCGCCGAAGCTTTTCGAGCTCTCGCGCTTGCAGCTGTCCAGCGCCGCGAGAAAGTCCGCAGCCGCCTCGACCTTGCGCATGCCCTTGCCGCCACCACCGGCGACCGCCTTGATCAGAACCGGATAACCGATCCGGCCGGCTTCGGCGGCGAGATGGTCCGGGTCCTGGTTTTCGCCGTGATAGCCTGGCGTGACCGGCACGCCGGCTTCTTCCATCAAGGCCTTGGCGCGGTCCTTCAGACCCATCGCCCGAATCGCATCGGCAGACGGTCCGACAAAGATGATGTTGTTGGTGGCGCAGGCGTCGGCGAAAGCCGCGTTCTCCGACAGGAAACCATAGCCGGGATGGATGGCGTCGGCGCCGGTGACGATGGCCGCCTCGATGATCTTCTCACCCAGAAGATAGCTTTCAGCCGCCGGTGCCGGCCCCAGAAGAATCGACTCATCCGCCTCGCGCACATGCGGCGCGTCGGCATCGGCTTCGGAATAGACGGCGACCGTGCGGATACCCATGCGCTTGGCGGTGCGCATGACGCGGCGGGCAATCTCGCCGCGATTGGCGATCAGAAGGGTCTTGATCATGAGCCTGTCATCCCCGTGGTGTGGTCCCGAAATCAGTCATCGTCCCGTAAAGGATCTTCGCGCCGGTATTGCACAGCGGCGACCAGCACGAAACTGATGATCATCAGAAGATACCATGAGCCGAGCTTGGCCAGCGACACCATGTGCCAGCTGACCTCCTGCCCCGGATATGACCAGGCACGCGCGAAGGTTCCCAGGTTCTCGGCAAACCAGATGAAAAGCGCGACCAGCAGGAAGCCAATCACCAGCGGCATCGGGCGATGCGCCTCGTCCGGGCGGAACCAGACCACGCAGCGGCCATAGATCAGCATGGTTGCAAGGAAGAGAAATACCCGGATGTCCGGCCCATAGTGATGGGTGAAGAAATTGATATAAACCGCTGCTGCCAAAGCGAATTGCAGCCACAAGTTCGGGAATCGGTCGAATCGGAAATCGAAAATGCGCCAGACCCGCGCGATATAGGACCCGACCGCTGCATACATGAAGCCGGAGAATAGCGGCACACCCGCAATACGCAGCAGGCTGTCCTCCGGATAGACCCAGCTGCCGGCCTGGGTCTTGAAAATTTCCATCACCGTTCCGACGACATGGAAAATGGCGATGACCTTCGCTTCCTCCAGTGTTTCCAGGCGGGTCAGGATTAGGGTCAGCTGTATCGCGACAGCAAAGATCGTGATCGCGTCATAGCGACTCAGCGCCGCATCGCCCGGATACCAGAGAAAGGTCACCACCAGCATGGCCAGCATCAGCCCGCCAAACAGGCAGGCCCAGGCCTGCTTGATGCCGAAGCTGATGAACTCGAACACGCCCAATGTCCACGGCCCGCGCACGAACCAGGCGCGCAGCGCCGCGCGGCGGGCATGCAGGAAGGCGCGCGGGTCGTTGGACGCAGACAGGGTCCGCTACTCCGCCCAGACCGGTTTGCGGCGCTCCAGGAAGGCGCTCAGGCCTTCCTTGCCCTCGTCAGAGGCGCGGCGACGAGCAATGGCCTTGGCGGTATGCACAGCCAGCCCGTGGTCGATCTCGCGACCGGTGACATCATCGACCAGCTTCTTGGCTTCGGCGACAGCGCCGGGTGCCGCAGAGAAGGCCAGCTTGGCGAGATGCTCTTCCATCAATGCCATCTCATCCTCATTCTCGACCACGTATTGGGCGAGACCGATCTGGTGAGCGAAATTGCCGTCAAAGCCTTCACCCGATGCGAACAGGGCCCGAGCCCAACGCGGGCCGATGGCACGAATGACGAAGGGCGAAATGGTCGCCGGCGTCAGACCGAGGCGGACTTCGGAGAAGCGGATCTTGGCATCTTTCATAACGATACCGACATCACAGGCCGCCAGCAGCCCGGCGCCGCCGCCCATGGCCGCACCCTGGACCAGCGCCACCGTCATCTGCGGCAGGTCGTAAAGACGCTTGAGCATGGTGGCGAGCGCCAACGCATCCTCTTCATTGTCGGCTTCGGTGTAGTGCGCCGCCGCCTTCATCCAGTCGAGATCGGCGCCAGCTGAGAAACTGCCGCCATTGCCGCGCAGGAATACGATGCGGACCTCATCGCCATTAGCGCGCAAGGTCTCGAAGGTATCGGATAGCTGGCTGATGACCTCAGCGTTGAAGGCATTGTGCTTGTCGGGGCGGTTCAATGTGACAACGGCCACTCCGGCCGGGCTGACATCGAGCAGGACGGGGGCGTCGGACATGGCGGTCTCCAAACCATCGGGCACATGAAATCAATCCCCTAGGCTTAATCCCCCCAATGCCCCGCAACAAGCCATGCCACCACAAATGAGCGGCAACGCGACACTCTGTCCCGACCCGGCAAAGAAAAACGGGCTGCCGGTTTCCCGGCAGCCCGCTCTTTCCCCCAGCCTGGCGCAGCCCCTACGGCGCCAGAGCAACCGTGGCGATCAATCGCCGCGGAAAACCAGGCCCTTGACCATCGACAGAATGATGATGGCAACAAAATAGCCAATCGCCAAAGCGCCGAGATAGAGCAGATAAGGTGTTGTCGTGAATTGCTGCAAGAAGGCCGCAATGTCGAAATCACCGGCACCACCGCCGCGGACCATCGGCATCACCACATCGACGATGACATGAATGATCACACCGACGACCGTGAAGATCAGGATGGCCCCGAACTCACGCATCAGAAGTGCCAGCACAAGCGCTATCACGCCCAGCTGAATTCCCAACGGCATCCAGTTTACTGCCGCGACACCATCGCCGGCATAGGCCACAAGGCCCGGCATGAAGAAATCAATAGCGGGCTGGATATAGCCCATGATCTGATCGAGAAATTCCATTACGCGGTCCCCTTCCGCCACTAACGCCACGCTCACCTTACCCCAAGACAAGTGCGCAGTGTTAACGTTCTGATGAATTTTTCGTCTTGGAAAGCGGGTTCTCCTGAGAGGCGAGTTTTATCAACTTTTTACGACAACCCGCTTGATCGCGAACAAAATTCCGATCACCACGAGATAGCCGACAAAAAGAACGCCGGCCTCGCGCCAGAAATGTGCTTCCAGAAGCGGTGGCAGGTGAAAGCCTCCGACCTCTGCAATCACGGGTGCGAGACGTTCCAGGATGATATGCGCGATCACGGCACCGACCGCCACGAATGGCAATCGCGCCCAACTTCCGAGCAGAAAAGTCGACACAAAGGCCACCAACAGGCCCAGCACTGCATTGACCTCGGCAAAACCCTCTCGGGCAAAGCTCAGCCCCTGCTCCAGAAACTCCGGCATACACACTCCTCCCCGCACGAAAACGCGGGTTGATAACAGGAGCATTAACAGGAATTAACCTTTTGTCACCCCGGTCGGTAAATGAGTTTTACGGTGCCACGCCTCGTGTCTTATCGCACCACCGGCTGTTCGGACCGGATCTCGATCATCACTTCATTGCGGCGAAACGGGGTTGGCACCCATGGCGGATCATATCGGGCATAGACCGGCGCCCCGATCACGACCTGTCCCGCATCGGCAAGGTAGGCCATCAACTCGGCTGCCTTGGCTTCGAAACGGGCATCCGAGGGCCCGCCCGAAAAGCGGATCACGGCGAGCCGCCGCGCCGGCACCTCCACCAGGGCAACGCGCGGGTCATCAGGTATCGGCAAGGTGTCCATCGTCCAGCTGGACGGCATGATAAAGGAAACCTGCCAACGACCATCACCGCTGTTCGACTGTGTAACCGGTGTCGTCATGGCGATTTCCCGGGACCGCGCCTGGGTGACCGGCGTGGTCATGGCGATCTCCGCCGAGCCCGCGCCGCTGCGCGCCGTGTTGCCGCCAAAGATATAGCCCGCAAGCGGCCGGAATCCGGCATTTCCGGCTCGCGCCATTGAGCCATCCACTTCGACGCTGGCGGCTATCTGCGGTGCATAGTCCCGATACTCGATAGCCCCGTCCCGAAACACGACCTCGTGCGGCGGCTCGTCGGCCGCGCCGGATGGTGACGATATTGTGCTGGCGAGGCCAATGACGGCGGCGAGGAAAGCAAAGCGTAGGGCCATGATGAAACTCCTTTGTGGAGAGTCATACGCCGCCGCCCCGCTCCCGGATCTGTCCGCGCGCTACAGGCGGAATATGCCGAACTTCGACGGCTGGATCGAGGCGTTCAGCGCCACCAAATGGCGGGCCCGGCCACGCATCCAGGTCAACGCGCCTGACGTCCCAACCGCTCGACCCGGTCGAGCATGGCCTGCCGCCCGTCCGGCCCGCAGGCGCCGACACCGCCAAAAATGGTGTGGCGGACCGGGCTGAAACCCGACATGCGAAAGATGCCCGCCTCGAGCCCTTTCAGGCTGTGGGCGCCGAACAGGAGGCGGTAGGCGAAACCCGGCATGCCCATGGTGACAATGATGCGGACCGATTTGCCGCGCATGCGCCGTACCGGCCATTTATGGCTGTCGCCGCCGGTATCGAGCAGGAAGCCTGCCCGGCCGATCTGCTCCAGAAATGCCTTGAGCCGGGCCGGGATTGTGCCCAGCCACAAGGGATAGGCGAGGACGAGATGGTCCGCCGCGAGGATTGCCTCCTGCGCCGCAACGATCTCGGCGCCGGGCGCTACGGCAAATTCAGCCTCGCTCGACAGGAAGTCGATCGGCAGGCCTGCGATATCGATGCGGGACACCGCATGCCCGCCCGCGACCGCGCCATGGGCATAGGCCTCGCACAGCGCCGCCACAAAACGTTCCGGCTCGCCGTCAGGGTGCCCGTTAATAATGCAGATAGATCTAGCCATGACCACACTCCCAGTGTGGTTTACCATGCCGTCTGGCCCGGCACACCGCGGCAGCGCGTCACAGACCCGGCCGGGCCCTCACCTACATTCTGAAAATGCCGAACTTGGTCTTCTCGATTGGCGCGTTCAGAGCCGCCGAAAGTGACAGGCCCAAAACACGCCGCGTATCTTCCGGCGCGATGATGCCGTCATCCCACAGGCGGGCGGTCGAGTAATAGGGATTGCCCTCGGCCTCATAGGCCTCGCGCACCGGCGCCTTGAAGGCCGCCTCGTCTTCCAGCGACCAGTCCTCGCCGCGCGCTTCCATGCCGTCGCGCTTGACCGTGGCCAGAACGGCCGCGGCCTGTTCGCCGCCCATCACCGAGATACGGGCATTGGGCCACATGAAGAGGAAGCGCGGGGAATAGGCGCGGCCACACATGCCGTAATTGCCGGCCCCATAGGAGCCACCGATGATGACGGTGAATTTCGGCCCGCGATAGGTCGACACGGCCGTGACCAGCTTGGCGCCATCCTTGGCGATACCGCCTGCCTCATATTTCGAACCGACCATGAAGCCGGTGATGTTCTGCAGGAAAACCAGCGGAATGCCGCGCTGGGCACAGAGCTGGATGAAATGGGCACCCTTCTGGGCACTCTCGGAAAACAGGATGCCATTATTGGCGATGATGCCGACCGGCATGCCGTAAAGCCGGGCAAAACCTGTAACGAGCGTCTCGCCATAGAGCTTCTTGAACTCATCGAATTCGGAACCGTCGACCAGGCGGGCAATGACTTCACGGACATCATAGGGCGCACGGATATCGGCTGGAATCACCCCGCCCAGCTCGGCCGGGTCATGGGCCGGCTCGCGCGGCTCGGTGATGTCGAGATCGGTCTGCTTGACCGTGTTGAGTGTGCCGACGATGCGGCGCGCCGTGTGCAGGGCATGCTCGTCATTGGCGGCATAATGGTCCGCAACGCCGGAGGTGCGGGCATGGACATCGGCCCCGCCCAGGTCCTCGGCCGAAATCACCTCGCCGGTCGCGGCCTTTACCAAGGGCGGGCCGGCCAGGAAGATCGTCCCCTGCTTGCGCACGATCACGGTCTCGTCGGACATGGCCGGCACATAGGCACCGCCCGCCGTACAAGAGCCCATCACGACCGCGACCTGGGGAATCCCCTCGGCCGACATGTTGGCCTGATTGTAGAAGATGCGGCCGAAATGGTCGCGATCCGGGAAGACCTCGGCCTGGTGCGGCAGGTTGGCGCCGCCGCTATCGACCAGATAGACGCAAGGCAGCCGGTTCTGCATGGCAATTTCCTGCGCCCGCAGATGCTTTTTCACCGTCATCGGATAATAGGCACCGCCCTTGATGGTCGGGTCATTGCAGACGACCATCACTTCGCGCCCGGAAACCCGGCCAATGCCGGCGATCATGCCGGCACCGTGGACATTGCCCTCATACATGCCGTTTGCCGCCAAGGCGCCGATCTCGAGGAAAGGCGAGCCCGGATCGAGGAGGCGTTCGACCCGGTCGCGGGGCAGCAACTTGCCGCGGGACAGGTGTTTTTCACGGGACCGCTCCGATCCGCCGACCGCGGCTGCGGCGGTGCGCAGCTGGAGATCGTCCACCAGCGCATCCATCGCGGCGGCATTTTCCCGGAAGGTCGCGGATGAAGTGTCGAGCGCGGAAACGATCTTGGTCATGGAGGCCCCGAAAGCAGCAATCGTTGTGGGTGATTAACCCGCGCATGGCGGTGAAAGCAAACAATCATGCATCCAAACCGGGCCATGGTCGCATCCTGATGCCCTGAACGCACATGCAGGGGAGAAAACCATGCGCGCAATCATGACAGCCATCAGCATCGCCGCCGGGCTCAGCCTGGCCCCGTTTGGCCACGCCCAGGTTTCGGACGCTCCATCGCCCGCCGAAGTCATGGTGCTTGGGACCTTCCACTTCACGGGTGGTGGCGAGGACATGATCAATCCGGAAGTTGACGACTTCCTCGCGCCGGCACGGCAGGCCGAGATCGCCACGGTGCTGGACCGGCTCGAAGCCTTCGCGCCGACGCGAATTGCCGTCGAGCTGATGCCCGAGCACGAGGCTGGCTTCAATGCGCGCTACGCGGAATTCCTTGCTGGCGAACGCGAGCTTGGCGTGAATGAACGCCAGCAGATCGGCATGCGGCTCGCCGCCCGCCTCGGCCATGACCGGCTCTACGCCGTCGACGCCGAGGGCGGCATGGATTTCGACGCCATGATGTCTGCGGCCGAGGCCGCCGGGCAATCGGCGCTCATGGCCGAGTGGCAGAGCTATATCGGTGAAGTCCAGGCACATATCGCCGAAACGGACTCATTGGATAAGAGCGTTCTCGAACGACTTGTTTCGGGTAATTCCGAAGAGATGCAGGAGATGCACAATCTCTACTTGCTCCTGGCCCAGATGGGCGGCGCGGAGGATCCGGCCGGCGCGCGCGAGATGACCAATTGGTGGGGGCGCAACATTCATATCTTCGCGAATGTGGCTCGCATCGCAGAACCAGGCGAACGCGTCCTTGTCCTGTACGGCTCCGGCCACAAGGCCCTGCTGGATGATTATTTCCAGGGAGCCCCGAATATCACCTGGGTGGACCCTCTCGATTATCTCGTGACGGACGCCGATACGGCCACGCAATAGCCCAAAACAGGCCCTATCGTGCTTGGCAGGGAGGAAGCGACCGCGTAAGGTTGCATTGTTGAACCGGGCACCGGATTCTTAATGAGTCCGGCTTTCCGTTAAGACATGATTCAGTCCTCCCTCGCAGGCTGATAGGGAATGAAGCCGGATTGCGCTAGACTCGACCCGGTCTCTTTTCGGAGGTGTATATGCGCGTACAAGTATTTGTTACCGCCGCACTTTTTGCGAGCAGTGCGGCGCATTCAGACGCCCAGCCCGTGTCCGATTCGACGGCCTGGCTGGAGGGTGTGACCGAACTCGACCACTCCGAGGACGCCGCTTTGTTGCGTTGGCGGGTTAATACTTCCAGCGCTTCGTCGGTGCCGATTCTGTTCGCCGACGGTCGCGAAGACCTGTCTGATATTTCAGCGGTTTCCGGCCAGGTGGACATTCACCCGTTTGGCGATGAGTTCTTCCTGTCCGCCGGCACCATCTCGCCGCGCGGTGACCGCGCCATACCCACCTGGATGCGGCAGGCCAGCAGCGCAGCCTCGGACGCCTTTCCGCACGCAGAACTGTCGGAAGAGCTGACCCGTTCGAACATCGACGCGCTGACACGATATTTCGGTGCCGGGATCACCGTCCGCACCGTCGACGCCTGGAGCGTCACCATGGAAGGCGGTGCCTATTTCCAGGACTCAAGCGAGGATCAGCTGATCATGTTTGACCCGGAAACCGGCGAGCGCACGCAGCTTCTGGAAGACCTCGACCGTGTTGACGCCGACGCCATCGGCGAGACCCAGTCACGTTCGGTCCGCCCCGTCGCCCACCTCGTCCTGCGCCGACGGTTCTGATCGGCGTGACGACGGGATCGGAACAACCGCCCATCCCCCTTCATAAGCATCACTTGCGGCCCTAGACTGCCTGACGATTCAAATCGCTGGCGGACCCATGCCCCTCAACCTCTCCTTCCTGCCCTTCCTCAACCGGGTCGAGAAATCCGTGCTCGACGCGGTCGAACATGAGGTTGAATGGTTCTGCCTGCCAGCGGGGCAGTTGCTGTTTCGTGAGGGTGATGACGCCGATGCCATCTATCTGGTCCGCTCGGGCGCCCTCGCCGCCTTCCGCAGTGGTGCGCTCGGTCGGCCGGACCTGATCGGCTACATCCGCACTGGCGAACCCGTCGGCGAAATGTCGATGCTCGACGAGACACCGCACTCGGCCAGCGTCTATGCCCTGCGAGACAGCGAGCTGGTGCGCCTGCCCAAGGCGAGTTTCGAACGCCTCACCAACAAGCATGCCAGCCTGATGCGGGAATTATCGCGGATGATGCTGGCTCGTTTGCGCGGACCGCGTCGAGCATCCGGGTCGGAGCCCAAGGTGTTCGCCCTGATCAGTACATCGCCGACGATCGATTTGGACTATCGGTCCAAGGAGATCGCCTCGACCCTGGCCGGAATGGGCGTCAATTGCGGGATCGCCGACGAAAGCTGTTCCGATTGGAGTGGCCAGAAACTCGACGCGTTCGAGGCCGGCCATGACATTGTCCTGTTGACCGCCCGGTTTTCGGACCCGGCCTGGGCCCGGCGGGCCATGGGACGGGCTGACCGGATGTGGCTATTCGCCCGCGCCGATGCCCGCCCTTCCACGCCGCTCCTGCCGGATGACCCGTCGCCGGCCATGAAGCTGAAACTCCTCGACGTGGTCTTGCTGCATCCCGGTGGGGTCACGGCCGCGTCACGGCCACAGGACTGGGCCAATGCGGCCGAGGCATCGCGCGTGTTCCACTGGCGCCAGGACCATCACGTCGCCGATACCGCCCGGCTGGCCCGCACCCTCTCCGGTCGCTCGGTCGGGATGGTCGTGTCCGGCGGCGGTGCCCGCGCCTATGCCCATATGGGCGCGATCCGGGCCCTGCGCGAAGCCGGCATGCCGTTTGACTTTGTCGGCGGTGCCTCCATGGGCGCGATCATCGCGGCCGGGATTGCGCTGGACTGGTCCGATGACGAGCTGGAGCAGCGGATCCGCAAGGCTTTCGTCGACTCAAACCCGCTCGATGACTGGACCTTGCCCGTCGTCTCGCTGGCCAAGGGTGAGAAAGTCGATGCGCGTCTGAAGGAGCATTTCGGCGAAGTCGAGATCGCGGAAATGGTCCGCCCCTTCTTCTGCCTGTCATCAAACCTGGCCAGCGGTCGGCCCCAGGTCCACCGAACCGGCCTGCTCCGGCATGCCCTGCGGGCCTCCATCGCCATTCCGGGCCTTTTGCCACCGGTCGTGGTGAATGGCCAGATCCTGGTCGATGGCGCTGTTTTCACGAATTTCCCGGCCCGCGAAATGCGCGCTTTCCATCGCGGACCGGTAGTCGGGGTCGATGTCACGCGTGCCCAGGGCCTCAATCCGTCCGATTTCGAGGACCCTCCCGGATTTATCGAATGGGTTCGCAAGAATGGCCTGAAATCACCGCCGCCGATCGCCTCGCTGCTGATGCGGGCGGCGACAATCGGCGTCGCTGACCATCGCGATGTGGGCCGGGAAGCGGCGGACCTGCTGATCCTGCCGGAAACCTCCGTCGATATCCGCTCCTGGGACCGGTTCGAGGAAGTGCGCGATGCCGGATACGACGCCGCCCAGGGCATGCTGGCCGGTATTGATGACGCTATGCGGGTAAGACTGGGCCTGAAAGCGGCACCTCAGAAGGGCGGATAGTCTGCGTGCCAGTGCAGGAGTTCGATGGCTCGTTCGGCTGTCTTTCGGGTGAGACAGCTCGCCTGCTCGACCCGCTCCAGCGTGCCACCGGCATAAAGGCTGGCCAGAAACAGGCAATCCTGATCACGATGGGCGATCCAGCTTCGCTGGGCTTCACGCAGTGCGACCACGGATTCGTCTGACAGGCTCTCGCGCAAATCGCGATAGCTCTCATTCAGCCAGCGATCCCAAGCCTCATACTCATCGCCCCGGCAAGCCAGCATGCCGGCCGTGGTCTCGCCCTCGGCCGCCAATTGTTCACAAGCTTGTGCATACTCGCCGATACACGCCGTCCGGTCTGTCGCGGCCGGGTTGCGGTAGAGGCAGGCGTCGATGGTGTCATAGGCCGACAAGCGATCCATCGCCCCGGATTGGGCGCCGGCAGACGCATTGTTGCACCCGGCCAGCACCAGGATCGCAAGGGCCGCCATCGAGGGGATCATGGTGCGGATGACCATATGAAGCTCCTGCAGGGTGAGATGACGGGCTGACCGAGATCCGGTCGTGAAAAAGGCCCCGACAGACATGCCGGGGCCTCTATCAAAACAGCCGTGTCGATCCGCGTCTAGTTCGTTTCGTCGAACAATTCGCGGCCGATCAGCCAGCGCCGGATTTCCGACGTGCCGGCGCCAATCTCGTAGAGCTTGGCATCGCGCAACAGGCGGCCTGCCGGGAATTCATTGATATAGCCATTGCCGCCCAGCAGCTGGATCGCGTCCAGCGCCATCTGGGTTGCGCCCTCGGCAGCATAGAGGATGGCGCCGGCGGCGTCCTTGCGTGTGGTCTGGCCGCGATCGCAGGCCTGGGCGACGGCATAGACATAGGCGCGCGTGGCATTCATGCGCACATACATGTCGGCCAGCTTGCCCTGGACCAGCTGAAACTCGCCGATCGATTTTCCGAACTGTTTGCGCTCGCGGATATAGGGCATCACCACATCCATGCAGGACTGCATGATGCCGACCGGGCCGGAGGCCAGAACGGCGCGCTCATAGTCGAGGCCGGACATCAGGATTTCGACCCCCTTGCCCTCGTCGCCCATCATGTTCTCGACCGGCACTTCGCAATCCTCGAAAACCAGCTCGCCGGTCTCCGAGCCGCGCATGCCCAGCTTGTCGAGCTTCTGGGCGACCGAGAAACCCTTCATGCCGCGCTCGATGATGAAGGCAGAGATACCGCGTGAGCCGGCGCTGGTATCGGTCTTGGCGTAGACGATCAGCGTGTTGGCAGCCGGCGCATTGGTGATCCACATTTTCGAGCCATTGAGCACGAAATGATCGCCCTTGCGTTCCGCCTTGAGCTTCATCGAAACGACATCGGATCCGGCGCCCGGTTCGGACATGGCCAGCGATCCAACATGTTCGCCGGAGATCAGCTTGGGCAGGTATTTCGTTTTCTGTTCCGCATTGCCCCAGCGCCGCATCTGATTGACACACAGATTCGAGTGGGCGCCGTAGGACAGACCGACCGAGGCCGACGCGCGGGAGATTTCCTCCATCGCGATCACATGCTCGAGATAGCCAAGGCCGGTGCCACCATCGTCTTCGCTGACCGTAATGCCAAGCAGGCCAAGCTCCCCCATCTTCTGCCACAGGTCGGCAGGAAAGACGTCGGTCTTGTCGATCTCGGCAGCGCGTGGCGCGATCTCGTCGGAGGCAAAGGAACGGACGGTGTCGCGGATCATTTCCGCCGTGTCACCGAGATTGAAATCAAGCGAGGGGTATTGGTTCGGTATCATGCCGCGCGATGTAACACGGCCCGCGACCGGGTCAAGTCAGACCGGTGCGGGCCGTGGAACATATTGGCGTGAAAAGGGTTAGTCAGAACCCTTTTGTTTCAACTTGGACAGCCAAATGGACGCGAGTTGCCATCCGGCAACGATGACGAGGAAAAATCCGGCGAGCGCCATGCCGAAGTTCAGCGTCATTTCACGCTGCGCCATGATGTAGTCCCATTCCGACGCGGCCAGCACTGAGCCGATACCGGCCAACAGGCCTCCGGCGATCAGCACGGCGAGGAAAGTCCACATGCCATCATCGGATCGAGGGCCGGGTTTCGGCTCGGCTGCATGCATGTCGGCAGCCAGATCGCGCGGTGTGAAATCGTCGGCTGCGTCAGCCATGGGATCCTGTTCGGCCATCATCGGGTCATCGCCCAGATCATCATCTGCCGACACATAACCGGTGTCTTCGCCAGCGACTGGCTCGCCTTCGACATCACCAACCGCCCCCTCGGCTTCCGCCGGTGTTTCTGCCGGATGCGGCGGCGGGGTGTCGTCACCGGTCACGGTGATTGCGCGCTCGACGACCTCGGCCTCTGCGTCCAAGGCCGGCTGGACCTCCATGTCGGTCACATCGTCTATTTCGTCGGGCTCGGCGGTTTCGTCGGGCTCGGCCTCGCCTGAACCGTCATCAACCGCAACCGTCTGTTCGGGTGCGATTTCGGCAGGATCGATCTGAAAGCTGCCCTGCATCACACTGGTCAGGGCATATCCCAGCCCCATGCCGGCAGGCAGGTCCAGGGCGTAGTGTTCGGGCACGGCCTTGGCCGCCTGCGAATTCTCGGCAATGGCCGGCGCCACTGCTTGGTCAACGGGTTCTGCCTGTTGCTCAGCTTCGGAGGACTGAACCGGCTGGTTGTCTGTGAGCACAAAGCCCAACCCCATGCTCTCCGGCAGGTCAAATGCCGCCAGGGGCGCAGTCGCAGGCGTATCGCTTGCGGTCCCGTGCGACTCCCGCGCGTTCTCCGTCGGTGCCTCTTCCGCGACAACCGCCCCGTCCTCGCCACCAACGTCGGCGATATCCTCGGCCATGCGGGCGATCACCCGGTCGGCCGCAGCCTCGGGATCCGTTTCGTCCGCGGACTTGATCTCGGCTTGCGCGTCGTCCGCGGCATCGGAAGGCGCATCCTGCGCCGCCTCGTCGACGAGTTCGGGTGCAGCATCATTCGCATCGTCAACGTCCGCGGCATCGTCCACCGCGTGATAGCTCGCCTCGATCGGGTCGTCCCGCATTTCGGAGACCGCGTCGGCGACCGGTGCCATTTCGGTCTCGCCCAACTCGCGGCGGACTTCCGGCGGCAAGGCTTCCACCGTCGCCAGGATGCGGGCGATCTCGTCTTCCGCCTCCCGGCGCCGGGCCAGGCCGGCGTCGAAGGGTGGCGGTGGCGGCGGCAGGTCAGCTCCGGCTGGTGGCGGCGACGCGTTCTCGCCCGCAATGGCCCCTTCCAGGACCCTTTCCTCGCTCGGGTGCTCGATCTTGATGACAAGTTCTACCGGCTCGGACTTGCGTGCCTTGCCGGGCTGGGCCGGCAGCAGAGCGTCCAGAAAGAGCCGGCTCTCGGCTTCACGGCGCGACGAAACACCGTCGCCGAAAGCCGCCAGGGCCTCACCAGCCGCGCGGGCCCGTCCCTCGAACAGGTAGCGGGCCACTTCAGAGCCGCGAAAACTGTCAACGCCCACATCATGGACAAAGGATGTCAGGGCATCACGCTGACCGCGCGACAGCGGGCCGGTAATGCTGTCGTCCACCACTTCTTCTGCGCGCATGACGTCATAGATCAGCAGCAATGCCGCTTCATCTTCATTGACGCGCACGCCGGGCTTGGCTGCGGCGCGGTGGCCATAGCCCACCACCCAACGGCCATCATCGCCCTTTACGGCCTGAGGTCGAAATGGCTCAAACCGCTTGATGAGTTCGCGGGCAGCCGGAGAAGTTTTCAATCGCGGTTTCATGCGTGTTCCGTTTTAGGACGGCGCGCCAGATATACCGGCCACCCCTGCAAGCCTGACGCCGCGGCCCTAGCCCTGCTCCGGATCAAAGACATCGGTAGTATCCAGCGCAGTGAACGGGGCGAGAAAACCGCCACCGGCTCCGCCGCCAATCAGGTAGATCTCGCCGTCCAGGACCGCAGCCCCGCCGCCGGTGCGAGGCGCCGGCAGCGCGGTCTCGTCACGCCAGGCGTCGTCACCGGGCCGCCAGGACATATGGGTCTGCAGGGTCTCCCGGCCGTCCGCCCCCCGGCCGCCAAGCAGGTGGATACGTCCGTCCAGAACAGCGACTGCTGCACCAGAGCGGGGCGCCGGCATGTCCGGACCGCGCGACCAAGCACCGCTGACCGGATCAAAGATATCGAGCCGCGCGGACGTTTCGCTCTCAAGGCGTCCGCCGGCCAGGTAAATAAGGCCGTTCACGACGGCGGCAGACATGCCACGCCGGGTAACACCGCCCGGCACATCCAAGGTCTCCCAACTCCGCTCCTCGGGATCGAAGACGAAAGCGCTGCCATCATCGGTCAGGCCGCCAAAGGCGTAGAGTGAGGTGCCGACAGTCAGCAAGGCCATGTCGGCCTTGGCAGCCGGCATGGCGGCTTCACTTTGCCAGATATTGCCGGCAAAGGACCACGACCAGACGCCGGCGCTGGGCGCGACACCGTCTTCACCCCGGGCATAGCCGCCAGCGACATAAATGCGGTCATTGATCATCGCCATGCCGAAGCGCTCGAGGCCGCGCGGCAAGGGTGTTTCCGGAAACCAGCGATCCAGCTCCCGGTCATAGCTCTCGAATTCATCGCGCGGATCGGTCAGCCCCGAACCGCCGGCGGCATAAATCCGGCCGTCATAGACCACAACCGACAGACCGGCGCGGGAGGCGTCCAGACGGGCCGCGCTCTCCCATGCACCCTGACCGGCCGCCGGACTGCCGAGCATTGCCACCAGGCTCACGATAAAGACAGATAAACGCACGCTCTCACCACTTGATTACCCGGCCTTGCCAATCCGGTCCGCGATATCATCACAACAAGACGATTGTCGCCAGCCCCAGAAATGCGAGGAAGCCGACCACATCGGTCACTGTGGTCACAAAAACGGACGATGCCACCGCC
This sequence comes from Maricaulis maris MCS10, assembly GCF_000014745.1. Lineage (NCBI taxonomy): Bacteria > Pseudomonadati > Pseudomonadota > Alphaproteobacteria > Maricaulales > Maricaulaceae > Maricaulis > Maricaulis maris. The sequence goes on from NC_008347.1 coordinate 1,907,714, forward strand.
GGGTCAGCACCCGAGCGAACCATCGCCAGCGGGATCAGAATCCCGGACAAGCCGGCGCAAGCCAGGTTGAGCACCATGGCGATCGCGATCACAGCCGCCAGACTCCAGTCCTGGAACCACAACACGGTCACAAGGCCCATCACGATTGCAAAGATCACCCCGTTCACAAGACCGGTCGCAAGCTCGCGCCAGACCACCCGGACCGCATTCGCCGCGGTCAGGTCACGCTCGGCGATCGAGCGCACGGCAACGGCAAGCGATTGGGTCCCGGCATTGCCGCCCATCGAGGCGACAATCGGCATCAGAACGGCGAGCGCAACAATCTGCGAGATGGCCCCCTCGAACAGGGCAATCACGCCCGAAGCCAGAACGGCCGTTGCAAGATTGACCAATAGCCAAGGCGCACGCGAGCGCACCGAGCGATAGACGGTGTCGGCTAGGCCAGCCTCATTGACGCCGGCCAGGGCGAGAAGGTCTTCCTTGTTCTCGTCCTGGATGACGTGGACGATGTCGTCCAGGGTCAGCATACCCGTCAGGCGCCCGGCATCATCGACCACCGGAGCGGACACGAGGTGGTATTTCTGGAACAGGTAGGCGACCTCTTCCTGGTCGGTCTCCGGCGCGACCAGAATACGCGGCGCCTCCATCAGATCGCTCAGCGCCACGTCCCGCCGCGCGCTCAGCAGCCGGCAAACCGGGATTTCACCGACCGGGCGGAAACCCGTGTCGATTACGAACAGGTCGTGGAATTTGTCAGGCAGGCCGTCGGCTGCATCGCGCATGTGATCCAGCGCATGCCCGACGGTCCAGAATTCCGGCGCGGCGACGAATTCGCGCTGCATGAGACGACCGGCCGTCTCATCCTCGAAGGACAGGCTCTGCTCGACCGCTTCACGGTCGACATCGGAGAATTCGGCGAGAACGGCGGCGCGAGTCGCGTCATCCATCTCCTCGACGACTTCGGTAGCGTCATCGGAATCGAGTTCCTGGATCGCCGCGGCCAGATGCGCGGTGTCCAGGTATTCCATCACGACTTCGCGCGAATCCGGTTCGAGTTCGGCCAGCACTTCGCCGGTGATGATGTCTGGCGCCAGCTCGGCCAACGCCCCCTGCTGACTGGCTGAGAGCTGTTCGAGCACGTCGGCAATGTCAGCCTCGTGCAGCGGCACCAGCATGCGGCGCACCAGGTCGCCATCGGCGTCAGCGATGGCTTGCCGCAGATTGGCGACGAATTCCGGGTCGGTATCCGCGCGTGCAGGCGAATCGATCAGGACATCGTCATCAAAAGCAGCTTCGCCCATGCTGGCCTCCTGGCAGGGAAATGGTTGGGATCAGTGCGGGTTTGAAATGAGGACACGACTGATGCAGATGTCTTAGCTGCCCAGCCTGCCAACCTCAATCGCATTGACCTGAAATAGCGACGCTTTAAGACGTTTATCGGGAGAAATGGGGGCAATGATGTGTTCAGCATAACAGGCGAGCAAAACCTGCCGGTCCTGGTTGGCCTTGCGATTGGCGGCGGACTGTCGCTGCTGGTCCTTTTTGTGCTCGGGTTTTTCCGCATCGGCGGGGCCGAGCGCGTCACGGCGGCACGGGTTCTGGGCGAGGCCCTGTCGACACTGGCTGGACGCGCCGGCACCCTGATCCTTCTGTGGATCGGCGTCAGTCTCGCTTACACGACCGTCACCCTGTTTTCCCTCCTGATCGGACGCACAACCACCCTGTTCGAAACGGCCATGGCAGCGGCGCTGGTCTTTCTCGGTCACAAGACAATGCTGGAGCGCCAGGCGTCGGCCGCCGGCATCGAGGTGCCCCAGACCGGCTATTGGCGCATCCTGCTCAGGTCCCTCGCGCTCGGAGCGATTGTGCTTGTGACAGCCGGCCTGGTCTTCGTGCTCGCGGCCCTGCTGGTGGCTCTGGCTGCAATGGCCGGGCTGGACGGGGACGCGCCGCGCCTGGTGACCGGTGTCGGCGCCGGTGTCGCCGCGATCTGGCTGAGCACGCTGTTTGCACGCCTGACCTTCATCTATCCCTCCAGCGTGCTGGGAGGTCGCGACTGGTTTGGCACGGCACTTGGTCGCTCGGCGCCGGTCGCCCTGGGGCTCAGCGCCAGCCTGTGGCTCGTCGCCCTTGCCTCCATCGCGCTCATTATTCCGCTGGCAATCTGGTCGGACGCGCTGGTGATGTCGATCGCGACGACCCTGCCCGCAGCACCGGGGGACCTGCCCGACGATATCGGCACGCCGCTGTTCTGGCTCAGGCTGGTGATGGAGGAATTGCCGCTCAACCTGTTGCTGGTCGCCTACTCACTGGCCAGCATTGCCTGCGTTTCGGCAGCCTACAGGCTCACCGTCCTGCCCCCGACCGCGCCGGAGCAGGGCCATTAGGCCAACAATGTTCGCAAAACAGGATCTCTCGCCAGGAGAGACATGGTGCGGTCGAGAAGACTCGAACTTCCACGGGTTTTACCCCACAGCGACCTCAACGCTGCGCGTCTACCAATTCCGCCACGACCGCACGTCATGGAGGCGCGGGAGATAGCAACATCCCCGCACCTTGTGAAGAGGGTATTGCAACGGTTTATGCAGCTGCGAAGAATTCATTGGCATCGGCCGGTCCTGTAATGGACACGGCAATGCGATCTCCCTGGATGACGACGTCGCCACGGGCGATGGGATGGTTGTTGGCCAGGATCCACACCTGGTCGTCCTCACCCGAATCAAGCGGGATCACAGCTCCGCGTCCCATGCGGAGGAATTGCTGGATCGGCATCTTCGACCGGCCCAACAGGACTGAAATTTCCACTTCCACCGAACTGATCTGACTCACGTCGCACTCCAGGACTTGCGGATCATCATCGCGGGCCTGATGTTTGGCCAATACGGTTTCCGCAGCGTTAAGACCTCACGATATGACATTACCAAACGTCGAATGGGCTGTTTCTCCCGGTCTGACGCCTTATCAGCCCGCCCTCGCCTTCATGGAAGCGCGGGCTGCAGCCATTGCAGCGGGTGAAGCGAACGAGCTGGTCTGGCTGCTCGAGCATCCGCCACTTTATACTGCCGGGACCAGCGCCAAGGCCGGCGACCTCCTGTCCCCGGACCGCTTTCCGGTCTACGAGACCGGGCGCGGCGGCGAATACACCTATCACGGGCCGGGCCAGCGTGTGGCCTATGTCATGCTCGACCTGACCCGACGTGGTCGCGATGTGCGCAAATTCATCCAGTCGCTGGAAAACTGGCTGATCGGCGCGGCGGCCCAATTCGGTATCAAAGCCGGCATTCGCGATGGCCGGGTCGGGGTCTGGGTCGACCGGTCAGGCGGGCGCGAGGACAAGATTGCGGCGATCGGTGTGCGCCTGCGCCGCTGGGTGTCCTTTCACGGCATCGCCTTCAATGTCGATCCGGATCTGAGCCATTTTGGCGGCATCACCCCGTGCGGCATATCGGATCCGCGTTTTGGCGTAACGTCACTGGCCGACCTTGGCCACACCGTCGACATGGCCGATTTTGACACGGCGCTACATCTGGCCTGGACAGAGGCTTTCGGCCCGGTCAGACGCGCTGATGCGCCGGAACTTGTGCCGGATTGAGCCCCTATGCTGCTCAGGACTGAGCGGCAGCGGACCCGTTGCGCTGCAGGGTCGCGAACCAGATGGCGAACACGCCCAACACCAGCCAGAAACCGATAAAGGATGGCCAGGCCCCGGCCTGCATCATCGCCATAAGGCGTTCCTGGTCCGCTTCAAGCCAGGACTGGAAGGCCGGCTGGAAACCCGGATCAGCCAAGGCTTCGTTGAACGCGATCTGATCCGATGTATCAACGCCCTGGTCTGCCGCGAATTCCAACATGGCATCGAAAATCTGCATGCCGAACCCCACTGCGGCGCCAACCCCCTTGGCCAGAATGGCCAGAACAGGCGGCAGGAAGGCCAGCCCAACATCCCGGCCAGCATGCCGCCGCCGATTGGCGAACAACGAGTAGCAAACGAACCAGATCGCCAACAGCGGTACAAAGCCCGGAACCGGAGCTGACCCGAAAGCCAGCCGCAAGGCGTCCAGGGACATCAGGATGACAAGCCCCAACACAAAGGCCGAAACCGAGGCGCGGTGATTGGGCAGGATAAGGGCAATCGGGTTCATGGCAGCTGTCCTGTCGGCAATGGAACGAAGAGCGGGCAAAGCGGCGCAGTCAAAAACATGACCGGCCCCGTATCTACCCGGGAACCGGTCACATTCAAGCAGGATTCGAACCGGCAGGCGCGCGCCGGGTCAGTTGGGTGCCGCGCTACATCTTGTAGACGAAATAACCGACCACCCCATTGGCAATGATCGTCGTCAGGCTCGACGTCAGCACTGTGGCGGGCGTTGCCACCGGCATGCCGCCAGCGGTCGACGTCAGGCTGGCCCCCAGAACCGGTCCCAGCACCAGGTTGACGACCACAGAGACCACGACCACCGCGAGAATGGCGGCCAGGGTCAGCCACCCGGATCTCCCGGCATCATGAAAGCGTTTCGAATAGACGCAGACCCAGGCGAAAATCGAGGCCAGGACAACAAGGATGCCGAGCAGGCTGAACAATCCGCCCAAGCCTGGCATGAGCGACAGGATTTGCAGGACCAGATTGACGACGATGATGGCGATGATGCCCTGCGCGAACTCCATCGGCGACAATTTGCCGGTGGCGCCGAACAGGATGCGCGTGGCGTCAGCAGGTTTGAGAATGAATGCGTCAACTGACATGAGTTGGACCCTCCCCGGTTTGTGACAGGACGAGACTACGCGAATTCAGCGAATTGGCCACGACTCTTTCGCCTCTGGCGGGAATCGCAGCCTGTCCGGGCACGGTGTCGCGGGACCCGGCATCTTTCAGTCGGTCGTCACTCGAATTCGACCAGCAATTCATCCGCCGCGACCGAAGCGCCGGCCTCGACCTTGACCGCCTTGATCGTGCCATCGGTTTCGGCCCGCAGGACATTTTCCATCTTCATGGCCTCGACGATGACGAGTGGCTCCCCGGTCTTGACGGCCTGCCCCTCTTCAACCTCGAGCGAGACAACGAGGCCCGGCATCGGCGAGACGACCAGCTTGGCCATGTCCGGCTTTTCCTTTTCCGGCAGCAGCGCATGCAGTTCGGCGGCGCGGGCCGTGCAAACCAGCGCGACGGCGGAGAAGCCGCGGTGACGCATCTGGTAGCCTTCAGTCCGGTCGGCAAACTCCAGAGCAATGGTCTCGCCATTGATGCGGGCCTCGAACAGGTGCTGGCCGGCACGCCAGGCTGTTTCGACCTGGAGCCGCTCGGACGCCAGCGACGGGGCCCAGATCGTCGCCTGGCCATTGCCGGTCATTTCGATTTCGACTGGGATGCGGCGCTTGTCGAGCAGGACCACCCATTCGCGCACGGTGGGCTCGTCTGCCGGGCGCAGCCGCCCCTCGATCTGACTGGCGCGGCGCACGAAGGTTTCGTGGACGAAGGCCGCGGCGCAGGTCATGGCAACCAATTGCTCCTCGCGCGGCGCGGTCCCGTGAAAGCCGTCCGGATAATGTTCGCCGATATAACCGGTATGGATGCGACCGGCGCGGAAGTCGGCCTCGTCGAGGACGGCCGACAGGAAGGGCGCATTGGATTGCAGGCCTTCGACATGGAGGCGGTCCAGCGCCGCGGACAGCGTGTCGATCGCGATCTCGCGGGTTTTGCCATAGCCGATCACCTTGGCGATCATCGGATCATAGAAGAGCGAGATTTCGTCGCCCTCGCGCACACCGGCATCGATGCGCAGCGTCCCCTCACCCAGCTTGCCCTCGGCCGGTTCCTGAAAGCGCTTCAGGCGGCCGATCGACGGCAGGAAACCGCGATAGGGGTCTTCGGCGTAGAGGCGGGCCTCGACAGCCCAGCCCTTGATCGGCACATCGCGCTGGGCCAGGCCGAGCTCCTCACCAAAGGCGGAACGGATCATCAGCTCGACCAGGTCGACATCGGTCGTCAGCTCGGTGACGGGATGCTCCACCTGCAAGCGGGTATTCATCTCGAGGAAGTAGAATTTCTTGTCCTTGTCGACGATGAATTCAACCGTGCCGGCGCTGTCATAATCAACCGCAGCGGCCAGCGAGACGGCCTGGGCGCCCATGGCCTCGCGGGTCTTCTTGTCGAGGAAGGGAGACGGCGCTTCTTCCAGGACTTTCTGGTTGCGGCGCTGGATCGAGCATTCGCGTTCATTGAGATGGATGACATGGCCGTGCTTGTCGCCCATCACCTGGATCTCGATATGGCGCGGCTCCTCGATGAATTTCTCGATCAGGATGCGGTCGTCACCAAAGGAGGACTTGGCCTCGTTGCGGGCCGCCTTGAAGCCTTCCTTGACCTCGCTATCGCTGCGGGCGATCCGCATGCCCTTGCCGCCACCGCCGGCCGAGGCCTTGAGCATGACCGGATAGCCGATCGCCTTGGCGGCCGCGAGCGCGGTCTCGGCATCGGCGATCTCGCCGTCAGCGCCGGGAATGGTCGACACGCCGGCCTTGGCCGCCAATTGCTTGGAGCGGATCTTGTCACCCATCGCGTCGATGGCGTGAATATTCGGACCGATCCAGCCGATGCCAGCCTTTTCCAGCGCCTTGGGCAGGGCCGGATTCTCCGACAGGAAGCCGAAGCCCGGATGGACCGCATCGGCGCCGGTCTGCTTGACCGCATCAAGGATCTTGTCGAGCACAAGATAGCTTTCGCCTGGTGCCGATGCGCCGATGAAGATGGCTTCGTCTGCCATCTCGACAGCCAGGCTGTCGGCATCGGCCTCGGAATAGACAGCGACGGTGGCAATACCCAGCCGTTTGCAGGTCTTGATGACGCGAACGGCGATCTCGCCGCGATTGGCGATCAGGATCTTCTTGAACATGCGGGCCCCTTGATCCGGCAGCGGTTGATTACCGCTCGATTGTCACGGGTTTAGCGTGGCTTGTGGCCGGGCGGCAAGCGGTGGCGACGGCCCGGCTCAGTCGCGCGTTTGCGGTGGCTCCAGCCAATCGGCTTCCAGCGCTCGCAATTTGCCGACGATCGACACCAGGAAGGCGGTCGACCAGCCAATCATCAAGAAGCCGGTGAAGCCTTCCATGGCCGAGACCATCCGCCAGGGGCCGCTCATCACCACCTCGCCATAGCCCAGCGTGGTGAAGGTCGAGGTGGAAAAATAGAGCGCCGTCTCGAAATCGGGAAAGGCGTCGAGTACCATGTACAGGATCGCGAAACTCCAGATCTCCACAGCGTGGACCACGAACAGGCCCAGCACGATCAAGAGAATGAACAGGGCCTGCCGCAAGGTTGATCCATGCGGGCTGATGCGCGTCGAGCGCACGCGCGCCAGCACCAGGAGCGAGCCCAGGCCGACCATGTGGACCAGCACGGTCCAGACGGCCATGGCGGTCGAAACAAGCAGCGCAGCGGTCATCGGCAATCTCCAGAGCTGGCACCGGGCACGATTCGGCTTAGTGTCGATGGCAAAGGGGAATCGATCAATGAGCAAAGCCGTTTACCGCCTGTCCTCCATCGCACGCCCGCTGGAAGCCAAATATCCGACCAATCGTGCCGTGCTCATCGCCCTGCCCCTGGTCGGACTGGGCCTCGGCCTCTATGCCTATCTCTCGGCCGGTGGCGGTGCGGTGAATGCCGTGATCACCGGGCTGGAAGCCATGGTGGTCACCTTCCTGGTCTGGGCGCTGGGCCGCGAGGCTGATCCCGATCGCAACCTGACCGCCTTCGTGGCGGCCGCGCTGGTCATCTACGCTTTGGTCATGGGCCTGCCAGTCGCGGTATGGACGCTGGCCTTTGTCCTGATGGCGGCGCGAACGGTGAACCGCACGGTCGGCCAGCCGGCCAAGCCGGGCGATCTGGTCATGGTGCTGATCCTGGCCGGCTTCTCGGTATTTGCCGACGGTTATGCCCTGATGGGCCTGGTTGCCGCGATCGCCATCGCCATCGACGTCAATCTGGACCGCTCGCGCACCCTGGCCCTCATTGCCGCCCTCGCAGCGCTGGGGCTGACGGTCTGGCAGTTGATCGAGCTGGAGGGTGATTTTGCGGCCCTGTTGTGGCCTGAGGCAGCCTCGATGCACCTGATGGCCCTGATCGGCGGGCTGGTCTTGATCGGCCTGTTGAGCTCCCTGCTCTGCCCGCGCCCCACCAGTGTCTGCGATGCCCGCGGAGAGCCGTTGAGCCATGCCCGCGTTCGAGGAGGCCGCCTGGTGATTTCCCTGGCCCTGCTCGTCGGCATGGCCGAGGGCAATGCACTGGCCCATGCGCTCTACCCGCTCGGCGGTGTGCTGCTTGTCACCTTCATCGTCGGCTTCATTCCGACGCGGCCGGGCAGGCCCGCCGACTGACCACCCTTTCCCACCGGCACCAAATGCGGGACACTGGATATCAGGCTGTGGATGGAGCGGACATGACCGACACCTGCCAACCCGATCAGGATAGCGCCGCGCAGAGCAAAGCCGCGCGCAAGCTCTCCGATTGCGTGAACCGCGACGAGTTGCGCGAGCTGTCGCGCACCACGAACTGGCAGGGCGCGTTGATGCTGGCCGGCAATCTCGGCCTGCTGGCCGCCGCCTTCGCGCTCGCCATTGCCTGGCCCAATCCGCTGACCTTCCTGGCCGCCATCCTGCTGATTGCCGGGCGCCAGCTGGCCCTGTCCATCGTGCTGCACGACTGCGCCCACAAATCCCTCTTCCGCACGCCCTGGCTCAATGAATTGACCGGCCAGTGGATCGGCGGCGCGGCGGTGGATGTGCCGCTGCAGCTCTATCGCGACTATCATCTCAACCATCACCGCCATGCCGGTACCGACAAGGATCCCGACCAGGGCCTGGTGAAGGCCTATCCGGTCACACGCGACAGCCTGCGCCGCAAATTCATCCGCGACCTGACCGGACAGACCGCCATCCGCGATCTGATCATGGCCTGGAAGACGCCGGACTGGCGCCAGAAAACACCCTTTCTGGTGTTCCAGCTGGTCCTGCTTACAACCCTCACCGCCGCCGGCGCGCCCTGGGCGATCGCCCTGTGGTGGGCTGCCCGTGTCTTCATCTATCCGGCGATCATGCGGCTGCGGAATATCGGCGAGCATGGCGTCGCCGCCGATCGCTACGACACCGAGCCGCGCCGCAACACCCACACCACAATTGCCAGCTGGCCGGAACGCCTTCTGGTGGCGCCCAACAATGTCAACTTCCACCTCGAGCACCACATCTTCGCCGCCGTCCCGCCCTATAACCTGCCCCGCCTGCACAGGCTGCTGGCGAGCCGGGGCTATTATGACGGCCATGCCTGCGTGACGCAGGGCTATCCGGCGATGCTGGGCAAGGCGGTGCGGGCAGCGTAACAGCGCTTGCCTCGACCCAATTCCACGAGATTTTTCCCGGAAGCGCGCCAGCGCTATCCGGGACCAACAGGCGGCTCAGCGCTTCAAAGCGGGTTCGGTTGGTCCCGGGTCTTCGCCCGGGAAAAATGGTGTGTGAGCGTGAGTGCGTGCGGGCCGGTCCATACATCGCTTGTCAGCCAGCAGGCCGTATCCGTTTCTTTCGGCAAGCGAATTATGGTTGGGTGGGCGCGCGGCGCCACCTTGATAAATGTACAGATATGTGTACAATAAACCCATGACCAAACTTCCCCGCATCCTCTCCATTTCCGAAGCGCGCGCGGCGTTGAAAGACTTGGTCGAGCGCGTCACCGCTGACAAGGCGCCGGCGATCATCACCCGTCAGGGCGGTGAGCCGGTGGTGATGGTGGCGCTGTCGGAATGGGAAGCCTTGCAGGAAACTAATTACCTGCTGGAGAGCCCGGCCAATGCCCGCCGCCTGCGCGACAGCATCGCCGCCGCCGAGGCCGGTGAGACCCGCTCCCTGACGCCAGACACATTGCGCCGCCTCGCCGAGGATCCGGCCGCCTTCGTCGGCTGGGCCGACGACGAAACCGGTACCGACGGGACATCATGAATGTCGAGCTGACGCCTCAGGCACTCGACGATCTTGCCTGGCTGGTCCGCCATGAAACCCGCCTCGCCAAACGCGCCCTCCAGCTCATCGAAGACATCCGCCGCAACCCGTTCGACGGCCTGGGCAAACCGGAACCCCTCAAGGGCGAATTGTCAGGCTGGTGGTCGCGCCGCATCGATAGCAAGCACAGGCTGGTCTATCGGGTTGTGGGGGCCGGGGATGGGCAGCGGGTGGAGGTGGTGCAGTGTCGGCGGCATTATTGAGGTAATATGGCCTTCGCCACACCATCGACCCGCAGCTGCACTGCGGCCCACTTCCCCACAAGTGGGGAAGCAAGACAGTCTAACTTTTCCTCCCCACCGCGTGGGGAGGTGGATCGCCGCAAAGCGGCGAGACGGAGGGGCGGCGCCCCAGGCGCCGATTACCCCTAAAGCGGAATATTATCGTGCTTTTTCCACGGGTTCTCCGCCTTCTTGTTCTTTAGCGTTCTTAGTGCCGAGATCAGGCGTTTGCGGGTGTTGTGGGGCATGATGACGTCGTCGATATAGCCGCGGCCGGCGGCGACGAAGGGGTTGGCGAAGCGGTCTTCGTATTCCTTCGCGTGGGCGGCCATTTTGTCGGGGTCGGCGGCATCCTTGCGGTGGATGATCTCGGCGGCGCCCTTGGCGCCCATCACGGCGATCTCGGCGGTCGGCCAGGCGTAGTTGACGTCGCCGCGCAGATGCTTCGAGCTCATCACGTCATAGGCGCCGCCATAGGCCTTGCGGGTGATGACGGTGAGCTTGGGCACGGTCGCCTCGGCATAGGCAAAGAGGAGTTTGGCGCCATGTTTGATCAGGCCGCCATATTCCTGCTTGGTGCCGGGCAGGAAGCCGGGCACGTCGACGAAGGTGACAATCGGGATGTTGAAGGCGTCGCAAAAGCGCACGAAACGCCCGGCCTTGCGGCTGGCATCGCTGTCGAGCACGCCAGCCAGTGACATCGGCTGGTTGGCGACAAAGCCGACCGGCTGCCCGTCGAGACGGCCGAACCCGGTGACGATATTGGCGGCATAGTCCGGCGCGATCTCGAAGAAATCACCCTCATCCGCCACCTTCTCGATCAGCTCCTTGATGTCATAGGGCTTGTTCGGATTGGACGGGACCAGCGTGTCGAGGCTGGGCTCCTGACGGTCAGCCACATCATGGCTGGGACGCTTGGGCGGGGTCTCGCGATTGGACAGCGGCAGGAAGTCGATCAGGCGGCGCAGCTGCACCAGGGCCTCGATATCATTCTCGAACGCGCCATCGGCAACGCCGGACTTCTTGGCGTGGATGGAGGCTCCGCCCAGTTCTTCATGGGTGACGGTCTCATTGGTGACGGTCTTCACCACGTCCGGGCCGGTCACATACATGTAGGAGGTGTCCTTCACCATGAAGATGAAGTCGGTGATGGCCGGCGAATAGACATCACCGCCGGCACACGGCCCCATGATCATCGAGATTTGCGGCACCACGCCTGAAGCCAGCGTGTTCTGCAGGAAGATATCAGCATAGCCCCCCAGCGAGGCGACGCCTTCCTGGATGCGGGCCCCGCCGGCATCGAAAATCCCGATGATCGGCGCGCCATTCTGGATCGCGGCCTTCTGGATCTTGACGATCTTCTGGGCATGGGTCTCGGACAGGGAGCCGCCGAAGACGGTGAAGTCCTTGGAGAAGAGATAGACCAGGCGGCCATTGATGGTGCCGTGACCGGTGACCACGCCATCGCCGGGGATTTTCTTCTCGGCCATGCCGAAATCGACGCAGCGATGCTCGACGAACATGTCCCACTCTTCAAACGAGCCGTCATCCAGCAGGAGTTCGATGCGTTCGCGAGCCGAGAGCTTTCCCTTGCCATGCTGTGCGGCGATACGCGCTTCTCCGCCGCCCATACGGGCCGCTGCGCGTTTGGCTTCCAGCTGCTCGAGCACGTCTTTCATGGCAGGTCCTTCCCCACGGGATTCTTGTTATGCGCCAGATAGCAGACCCGCGAACGCTTGTGCAATCAAGCCGGTGCGCCAGCTTGACCCGGATCGCGGCTGTGACGGCGCGGGGATTGCAAGGTTTTGCGGTGAACCTGGACAAGGATTGGCGCATGGGCAGCCATGGCATGCAAACCGACATCGTGACGATTGATGGCATTGGCGCCCCGGAACGCCAGGCCTGGAACGATTTTCGTTCGCAAACCCCCTCCCTCGCCTCCCCCTATTTCAGCCTGGCCTTCACCGAAGTGATGGCCCGGCGGCGCAGCGACACCCGCATCGCCATCCTGCACCGTAACGGCACAATTGACGGCTTTTTGCCGCTGCACCTGTCCCGTTCAGGTGTCGCACGGCCGATCGGCGGCCCGCTGGGCGACCATCACGGGCTGATCACCAGCACTCCGGACCTCGACGTCGAAGCCGCCCTTGCCGGCACCGGTTTCGGCCTGTTCGCCTATCATGGCGCCCTTGCCGACCAGGCCAGTTTCGCTCGTTCCAGTTCCGGACCGGCGGAGATCTCCTGGGTCTCCGACCTGTCTGGCGGCTATGAAAGCTTCCTCGACGATTGCGCCCGCGAAGACGCCAAGGCCATGCGCAATATCCGCGCCCGTCAACGCAAGCTCGCCGAGATGGGTGATGATGTCGTCTTCCGCATCGATGACCGTCGGCCGGACGCCTTCCGCGCGGTGATCGAGACCAAGCGCGAGCAATACCGCCGGACCAAGGCCCTTGATGTCTTTGCGGCCGGTTGGGCCCGGCAGGCCATCGAGGACCTGTTCGACAGCGACATGCCCGAGCTGTCGGGCATGCTGTCCACGGTCGAGATCAATGGCCGCCTCGCCGCCGCCCATTTCGGCATGCGCTCGGAACGGGTGCTGCACTACTGGTTCCCGGTCTATTGGCCGGAATTTTCCAAGCTGGGTCCGGGCCTGACCCTGTATCTGGAGATCGCCCGTCATCTCGAGACGCAGGGCGTCGACCAGATCCATCTCGGACCGGGCGATTATGACTTCAAACGCCGCCTGTCGAATGCCGGCTTCGGCGTGGTGACCGGACGCCTGGAGCGCCCCTCCATCGCCCATGCACTGGTACAGACCGGCCAGATGATTGACGGGCTTGCCCAGGCCCTGCCGCTTGGCCGGGTTTCCAACTGGCCTGCCAAGGCCTTCCGTCGCCTCGACAAATGGGCGGCCGTGCACGCCTTCTGAGCAAAAGCGAGATTGACATGGAATCCCTCTTCTCTCCCGACGGAAGCATCGACGCGCCACTCCAGGCGCTGGGCTTTCTGGTGGCGGCAGGGCTCGGTGTCGCGATTGCTCTAAAGGTCATCATCCGGACCGTCGCCGCCAGCGGAGTCGGCGGCCTCGTGCGGCAATGTGCCAGCCCTGACGTGCTGGCAATCCTGGCGTTGGGCCTGCTGATCCCCCTCAACCTGTTCGATCATGCCGTTCAGCGCCTCGACGGCGTCTTCCGGCCCGAGGTCGGCGATGGTGGATTGGTTGAAAACCTCACAATCTGCGTGATGCTTTTCCCGGTCGCCCTGGCGGTGGGGCGCATCGGCCAAAGGCGCCAATACAGCGCCTTCGGCCCGGTTGCCCTGACCCTGGTTGCGGTTGTGCTGGTAGTGGCATTCGGCGAAGAGATCAGCTGGGGCCAGCACTGGTTCGGCTTCACGCCGCCGGAAGCGATAGCCAGCAGCAATCTGCAGGAAGAGTTCAACCTGCATAACTACATAACGCCTGGGACAATGGAGCTCGCCTACTATCTGGCGGGGCTGGCACTACTGGTGACCGGCGCCCGTCTCGGCTCGCTGATCGAAGCGCGCAATGGCGACACTGCCCTCTTGCCACTCCGCGCCCTGCTGGTGCTGAGCGGTTTGCTGATGTGCCACCACATCTTTCAGGAACTGGCCGAGCTGGCCGTCATCACCACCGGTTTCCTGATCTGGAACCGGCTCGACGAAGGGCGGCTGGAATTTCGCGCCCGGCCCTTGCGTGCGCTGGCAGCGATCTAGGACGACGGCACCTTCCGGCGCCCGGCAGCCCAGGCCAGGGCGTCACGCTCGATTTGCGCCACCAGGCCGGCCTTGGCCGCCGAATAGTCTTCCCGGCCAAGTGGTCCGGCTGCAACAATTGCAGCCTTGTGTTGCCCGTAGATTGCCGCGCTGACCGGATGGGCGTGCAAATAATCGCGAAACACCAGGTGTCGGCGGAAGTCCTCGCTGCCCTCCAGATAGGCATGCACATGGACAAGACGCGTCCCGTCGGGCGCGTGACGGCGGTAGTAACGCCGCCCGCAAATGCCGTTCTCACCTCGAACCTGAAAACCGGCAGCGATCATCTCGGCATTCCGGCCATCGAGCCTGGAGAGGTCATGCGTACCGACCAGTATGTCGATCACCGGTTTGGCGGCCAGGCCCGGCACCGAGGTGCTGCCAACATGTTCGATACGGGCCGCCGCATCGCCCAGCGCGCGCTGCAACCGTTTCCGCTCGTCGGTAAAGCGTGCCGGCCAGCCTGGATCATAATCAACGACATCGACCGTCATGACGCTCGCCCCGATTGCGACCGACGACCGGCCTTGGTCTCTACTGGAACGGGTTCAGCTTCTTGAGGAAATACTGCAACCCACCGCGGTTTTCCTTGCGGTCGAGCTCTTGCTGGGAGGTCAGGAAGGTGGTCTGCACGACATAGCGCTCGCCCTCGAAGGGCAGATGGCCGTGCCAGGAATTGTCGGCCCGCAGGAAGGCAAAGACATAGCCGGCCAGCGGCGGGACTTCCTCGGTAAAGTCCTCGAAATCCTTGGGCCCGTTGAGCACCCGGATGCAACCGGCACCGGTGCCGTCCCACTCGGCATTGAGATAGGTCAGCATGGTCAGGATTTTCGACTTGGAGTCGTTGTGGATCGGACCGTCCGACAGCTGCGACACCTTGCGCACGGTGATCATGCGGGGTTTCTCGGTGAAATCGGCGCCGAACTTGTCGGTCAGGACCTGTGCCAGCTCGGCCGAATTGAGATCGTCCATCAGGCGCTTGAACTCGCCGGAAGCTTCCAGCTTGGAAAGCGGCAGGTAGCCGGGCTTGTCGATGGACGGATAATCACGGCGCACATCCGCCGCCTCATCACCGCTCAGGGCACCGTCCGCGACGAAATAGGAATAGGGCTCGGTCCGGACTCTCGCCTGGCGCAGGGCGCCAAAATCCAGCAAACCGCCGGGGCCGGTTTTCCCGCTTTGCGTCGATCCATCCTTTTGGGGGGCGGTGTCAGCCATGATCCAGTCTCCGAAAGAGTATCGCGTCGCAGGTTACCCGCATGGCGCCCGGCATCAAGCCGCCGGCGCCGCGTCCAATGCACGCAGGACTTCGCCCATGGTCACCAGTTCGGTGCGCAGTCGCGCGAGACGGTCCGCCGCCTCATGATCCTCGCCCCACTGGCTGATCTGGAAATGCTCGTCCAGGGTCGACAACGCAAACGCCTGTTCGCCATCGATCTCCCCGTCCAGCAGCTGCAGCGCCAACAGCGCCGAACCACAGACCGCAGTGACATGGGCGAGTGTCGTCAGACGCCAGTCATCCAGCTCTCCGGCGCGCTGCATGACACGTTGCAGGGCGACCGGGTCCTGATGGATCGGCATCAGTCCCGTGGCGGCCACGAAATGGGCGCCAAGGCTGTCCTCCGCCCAGGCCAGGACCGGATCCCAGGCCGCCGCCTGCGAAGCGGTCAACTCCGGCGGTTCCGGCGCCCGGAAGCAGACCAGGTCGGTTGAGGCATATTTGGTCACTTCGGCCACCGTCGCTGACCGGGCATCCGGGATCAGGTCGAGGGCCACAAAGCACAGGCGGGTGGCCGGCATGGTCGGCGCATTGATGCGCTCGCCCTGCGCCTCCCACTCCGACGCGACCAGCTCGGCCAGAGCCCGCGTCGGCAGGGCCAGGGTCCGCTTGGCAGGAGACTTCACGGGTCGACCATCGAGATGGACGGCAAAGCTCTCATCCAGTGCGACGACATCAACGGCCTTGTAAAAACGCTTGGGCAGTGAGCTTTCATGACTGGGGATCTTGACCCCGGGCTTGGTCTGATAGGGCTCGCTCATGCTTTTTCTCCCGGCGTCGCAGCTGTGCCGACGGACTCGGCGAAACTGTCCAGCGCCCGATCAAGGGCGTCAAAATCATCATGGATGCTGTGCGCGCCGGCGTCGGCGATCTCGTCGGCGGTGTGAAAACCCCAGCTGACACCCAGCGTATGGACGCCGGCATTGCGGCCCATCGCCATGTCGAAGCCGGTATCGCCGATCATCACCGCATGGGCCGCTTCGGTTCCGGTCTCGCGCAAAGCGTCCAGCACCATGCGGGGGTTCGGTTTGCCGGCTCCGCCATCGACAGTCTGCAGCGTGTCGAAATAGCGGTGCAGATCGTGATGCTCGAAAACGATGTCCAGACCGCGGCGGGCCTTGCCGGTTGCCACGCCCATCAGCCAGCCCTGTTCGACCAGACGCTCCAGCGTGTCGCGGACTCCCTCATAGAGCGGCTCTTCGAAGCCGGCTTCGGCACGCTGCTCGACGAAAGCTTCCTTGTAGAAACCGGCCAGTTGCACGGCGCGCTCGGGCCCGAAATCCGGCGGCGCGAGGCGGGTCACGGCTTCAGTCAGCTCCAGACCCACGATCGTTCGCGTACGATCATAGTCGATCCCGCCCAGCCCGGCGCGGCGGAAGGCACGGTCCATGGCCTTCTGGATCACCTGGCGACTGTCGACGATGGTGCCGTCTACATCCCAGATGGCAAGTTTGAGGGGGGTGCTCACGCCACAAGGCTCCGTCTGCTTGGCCGCGACATAGGCGGCTGCGTTGCGCTTGGCAAGCACGCCCCGCCTCATGCTACCCATGCCGGACAAGAAAGCCGGAGCGCCAACGCCATGACCCTGCCTGAAAACATCACCGAAACCGAGCGCACGGCGCTGGACGCCGCCGCCTTCCGCCGCCTGGTCGCGCATCTGGATGCCCACAAGGAAGTTCAGAACATCGACCTCATGCTGCTGGCCGATTTCTGCCGCAACTGCCTGGGTGACTGGTGGCGCGAAGCCGCTGCCGAGCGCGGGATCGAGGTGACAAGGGACCAGGCTCGCGAGCGCGTTTACGGCATGCCGCCGGCCGAGTGGAAAGCGCAATACCAAGGCGAAGCAAGCGCCGAGAAAATCGAGGCCTTCAAGGTCAAGCAGGCGGCGAAGGCCGCAAGCGCAGGCTGAGGCTAACCGGCCCCGTCCTGGTCCGGCAGGGCCAGATACTGGACTGGTTGACCAACGACATCGAGGCGCACCAAGCGACCACTGTCGACAGCGACGAAAAGATCATTGCCCGGCGTGGTGCCGCGCAGCTCGATACGAACGGCGTCGAACAGGCCTGCCGGGGTCTCGACGCTCTCCGGCTCGAAGGCCGTCAGCGTCACCGTTTCGAAGCTGTCTCGCATCGGTATCCACCAGTCGAAACTGATACTGTCACCGGGTTCCAGGTCGAGCACGGGCACCAGCATGAATACAGCGCCGCGCACCACCGCGCCCTCGCGGACCGGATGATCAATTGGTTGGCTCTGGGTCGGTTCGGCCGGACCATGCAGATTGCGTGATCCGGAAACCTGCCCGTCTTCGAAAACAGCATCGACCAGATAATAGCGGGTGCCGCTGTGATAACGCAGATCGACCCGGCGAGGCGTCAGGTCGGCCGGATCCAGCAGGGCCGAGAAGCTCTCATAATCGCTGCGTGAGACGATCATCGAGCGATCCCACAGATGCACGCCTTCCTCGTCGGTATACCAGCCATACCGCATGAAACCGTCGCGTTCACCGTCGACGAAGAGGCCGAGATTGAAACCGCCCCCGACCAGCTCGGCGCGGTTGGCACGCTCGCCGATTGACTGCGCCTGCGTTGCTGAAAAACCCGTCAGGCCGAGGGCCAGACCCGCGACCAGAATTCTGTTGAAATGTGCCATCATATGATGTCCCCCGTTTATCGCAGGACATCACCGGATGTCGGGTCTGTCGACAGACCTTCGCCCGGTTTGACGTAGTTGTGAGAGGGCGTGAACGTGCCGGATCGACCTAGGCCAGATCCTCCTCGATATCCGTCTCGCTGATCTCTTTCACCGAGAAACCCAGCGTGTCGTAGATCTTCTTCAAGGCCGGCGGCAGGTCGGCGGTCAGTACCAGCGGCTTGCCGCCCGGACGCGGGATTTCGAGGCGGCGGGCGTGCAGGCACAGGCGGCGGCCCAGATCTTCCGGCGCCGGGCGGTGGCAGGTATATTTCTTGTCGCCCAGGATCGCCGTCCCCATGGCCGCCAGATGAACGCGCAGCTGATGGGTCCGCCCGGTCACCGGACGTAGCGCCACCCAGGAGGCTTTCTGCCCCGCTTCACCGATCACCACATAGCGGGTCAGCGCATGCTGGGCACCCTCATCGCCATGCCCGGCAGCGACCATGGTCTCGCGTTCGCTATCAACTCCCGACGCCGCGGCCTTGCGCATGAAGCCCTTGATCTCGCCCATTTTGGGCTTGGGTACGCCGATGGCGATCGCCCAATAGGTCTTGCGGGTCTTGTGCGACTGGAAGGCCTTGGCCAGTCGCGCTGTCGCCTTGGGTCCCTTGCCGACAATCAGGATGCCGGAGGTGTCCTTGTCGAGGCGATGGACGAGGCGGGGACGGTCGAGCCCCTCACCGAAGGCGTCCAGCATGCCGTCGAGATGCCGGGTCGTCTTCGACCCGCCCTGGACGGCCAGGCCGGCGGGTTTGTTGAAGGCGATCAGCTCGTCATCCTGATAGATGACCAGCGACTTCACATAGGCAATATCCTCATCCGACATCCGGTTGACCGGCGGCCGTTCACCGGGTTCGGGCAGCGGCGGGATGCGGATTTCCTGGCCCTCATGGACCCGGCTGTCGCCCTTCACGCGCCCGCCATCAACCCGGATCTGGCCCTTGCGGCACAGCTTCTGGACCATGATCGCCGAGACATGCGGAAAGCGGCGCTTGAACCAGCGATCAACGCGCGAACCGTCTTCGGTCGCCTCTACCTTGATGGTCTGGACACCGCTCATGAGTAAGCCTTTCGCATGAGCCAGAGGCCCACAAATACAGCCGCCAGGGCCACAACGACCGAGCTGGCCGCATAGGTGAAGGCCGGCAGGAAGGCCTTGCGCTCGACCATGTTGGCGATTTCGAGAGAGAAGGCCGAGAAGGTCGTGAATCCACCGAGGAAGCCAACGGCGCCGAACAAGCGGACATATTGCTGGTCAGCGCGACCGGTGGCCGCCAACCAGCCGATCAAAAGGCCCATCAGCAGGCCGCCCGCGACGTTGACGGCAAATGTGCCCCAGACCTGTTCCGGTCCGAACCAACGAAACGTCAGGCGACCGACCTGGTAGCGGGACACCGCGCCCAAGGCACCACCGGCGCCAACAAGAAGATAATTGATCATGGCGGCTCGATAGGGTCCCGCGACCGAATTGGCAAGCACTCCCGCATCCGGGCTCGCCACATTAACGGTACACTAACCAATCCTTAATTTCATTTCATATTGAATTAGCTATGCATTTTCGCAATGGTGGTTTGGTGAAATGACGATTGTGTGACGCCGCTAAGTCCTTATTTACCAACGTGCGAACCGGGAAGGCCCGGCTCGCCAAGACCGCAAGGACAAGACCAATGATGAACCGTGTTTCGACCTCCCTCTCGACGCTCGTGAACGTACTTTTCGTGGCCGGTGTGTTTGGTGCCATGACGATCGCCCTCGGCGGCGCATTCGCCTAGGTTGAGCTGCCCCCAAGGGCTCAACCAGGCGACCAACGATCCGGACCGGCGACCGGCCTCACAGTCCCCCGTCCCGATCGATCCCGACCCCAAGCGAAAGCGGCAGTCTCCCCAAGGACTGCCGCTTTTGTTTGAACGCATACCTTGGATACGCCACACAGCGCGTTAGACTGCCTGCAACCTCAGGAGTCGCGTCATGTCCGTATTCATTCTGGCCGCCATGCTTGTCCTGCAGGATGCAGAGGCCCCGCCCGCCACTGCGGACACTGACATCCCACTAGTCGAAGAGGCTGTGGCCGACGTCACACCGGCACCTTTGGCAACCGACGCCGCGACCCTGATCACAGAGTTCGACACCGCCTACGCACAGTGGGGCGACCTCATTGCCGAAATGGCCGCCCGAAAGGCGCGCGACCGCTATATCCGCGACTTGCTGCTGTCGCGCATTTCACGGGCCGATCTTGACCCCGGCGCCCGTACAGAGATCATCGAGGCCACTGGCGATACCTTCAACGCGGTTGACGAGGGCAATACCGCGTGGGCGATCAGCCTGCTCGATGAGTTCGATTTTGCTGCCCTGGTCAGCGAACAGCCCACACTCGCCGCTGACATTGCCGCGCTGATCCAGCATGGCGACATCTCAGCCCAGCGCCGCTTGCTCGACCTTGTAGAACCCTTCGCGCTTGCCGGAGGCTTCAACGGCGGGCGCTACGCCCTGCTCTATGACCGCGTGGCCGTGGCTGAGGACCGGCCACAGCGCTACGGCTCGCAATTTCGCTGCGAGAATGGCGAACAGGTCTACCCGCCGATCGAGGACCCGGACATGGTCGATGAGAGGCGGGCGACACTGGGTCTCGAACCGCTCGCGGTCTACCAGGCACGGACCAACCAGTTTTACGGATCCAGCTGCAGCGAGTGAGTGTCAGTCCTTGGCGCGCAGGCTCAACAGCAGCATCAGGGCGACCGACACGATTGCCATGATGGCACTGATACCCAGCAAGGGTCCCACCGTCGCCTCGTCGGCCAGTGCGCCGAACATCAGATAGAGCGACGGGATCATTATCAGAACGGCGATGTGATGCAGCCCGACCTGGATCCAGGCCAGAAATCCGCCGCCCAGCCCGAACACGCGATAGAGCACGGCCCAGAGCACCGACAACACCCCGCCCAGCAACATCATGTGCGCATGTGTCGGCAATTGCCCGTGATCGCCCGATCGCCCCATGTGTTCGCCCAGCAACATGCCGGCGATCAGCCAGATGAGACCCAGTGTCAGGTGAATGCGTTCCGGTTTCATGAAAACTCCCCCCAGAGTGGTTGAGGGACCAGAATTCGGCAAAGGCGCGAATTTGGCAAGAGAAGCGTTATGAGCGTCGGTCGTCCCGCACCTTGCGCCAGCGTGCCAGTCGCTCGCCGATCGCCGCCTCGCGGCCATTGCCCGTCGGCTCGTAGAAGACCGGGCGGTCGGGCATCTCGTCGGGGAAATAGTCCTGCCCGGAGACGCCGCCGACGGCGTCATGATCGTATTCATAGCCCTTGCCATAGCCCTGATCCTTCATCAGGGCCGTCGGCGCGTTGAGGATGTGCGCGGGCGGCATCAGGGAGCCGGTTGCTTTCGCGGCTCTCTGGGCCCGCTTGAAGGCGACGTAAACGGCATTGGACTTGGCAGCGGTGGCCAGGTGGACAACGGCGTGGGCCAGTGCCAGCTCACCTTCGGGTGAGCCCAGGCGTTCATAGGTGCGCGCGGCTTCATTGGCGATCATCAGACCGGTCGGGTCGGCGAGGCCGATATCTTCCGACGCCATCCGGACCAGCCGTCGTGCCAGAAAGAGCGGATCCTCTCCGCCTTCCAGCATGCGGGCAAACCAGTATAGCGCCGCATCGGGGTCGGATCCCCGGATCGACTTGTGCAGCGCCGAGATGAGATTGTAGTGCTCGTCGCGATCCTTGTCGTAGGCGGTGGCGCGCTTGTTGAGCAGCGTGGCGAGGTCATCGGCGCTCACCTTGAAATCCTGATCGAAGGTAAAAACCTCCTCGACCAGGTTGAGCATGTAGCGGCCGTCACCATCGGCCATCGAGCGCAGGGCGATGCGAGCGGCGGCATCAAGTGGCAGGGGCCTGCCCATCTCGGCCTCGGCGCGCTGCATGAGCAGGTCGAGCCCGTCATCATCGAGTCGCTTGAGCACCAGGACCTGACAGCGCGACAGCAAGGCGGCATTGAGCTCGAAGGACGGATTTTCGGTGGTGGCACCGACCAGGGTCACCGTCCCCTCCTCCACCACCGGCAGGAATCCATCCTGCTGGGCCCGGTTGAAGCGATGGATTTCGTCGACGAAGAGCAGCGTGCCGCGGCCTTGCTGGCGCCGCGCGCGGGCCCGTTCGAAGGCCTTCTTGAGGTCGGCCACACCGGAAAAGACCGCAGAGAGCGGTTCAAACTCCAGATCGCTGTCCTCGGCGAGAAGGCGGGCAATCGTGGTCTTCCCGACACCCGGCGGTCCCCACAGGATCAGCGAGGCGAGCCGTCCCTGCGACCGCATCCGGGCGATCGGGCCCTTGCCGGCCAGCAGATGATCCTGACCGACGACCTCGTCCAGCGTTTGCGGGCGCAAACGGTCGGCCAGCGGTCGCGGGGCTTCGGCATCAAGGCCGGCGGCTTCAAACAGGCTTGTCATCACGGTCAAGCCTAGGCGTGTTCGCGGTTTCGTAGAAGGCAGGTCATGTTAGACTAGCAGCTCGCAGTCACGGGGGAGTGAGATGAGTGATACATCCGGCAGTTCAGCCCCGGCCGAGGACGCCCACGCGCCGCCGACCTCCGGTGTCGCGCCCTATCTCAGTGTTCGCGACGGTGCCGCCGCTATCGATTTCTATGTCCGCGCCTTCGATGCCGAACTGCTCGAGCGCTATGATTTCGAGGACAAGCTGGGCCACGCCACACTGCGCATCAATGAAGGCATTGTGATGCTGGCGGACGAGTTTCCCCAGCATGAGGCGATGATCGGCAATGTCGCGCCGGCCAGCCTCGGCAACCGCACCACATTCACCCTCAATCTCTATGTTACCGATGCCGACGCCTGGTTCGACAAGGCGGTAAAGGCTGGATCCGACGTGGTCCGCCCCTGCACTGACGAGTTCTTCGGCCGCCACGGCAAGGTTCGCGACCCGTTCGGGCATGTGTGGAGCTTCGTCGCGCTGAAACCCCACACCGTTTGATGCCTGGCCCGCCCTAGTAGAGGCGGACCGAGGTATCGAAGCGCTGGCCGCGACGCTCGACGATCAGCGGCCAGACCTGGGCGCCATCATGGGCAGCAAGCACGTCAGCAAGATCATCGAGCGAGTAGATCGGCTCGCCCATCAGTTCGACCAGCTGGTCGCCGGGCCTGAAGCCAAAACGCGCGGCGACAGACCGCCGCCCGACCGCGCTGATGATCACGCCGCCGCGGAACGGGTCAAGGCCGACGCGTTCATTGAAGGCCGGTGAAAGCGTGACAAGGGCGGCACCGACCAGCGGATTTCGGCCATCGACGGCAAACGGATCCGGTTCGGAGAGGCCGGGGGCCGGCTGTACGGCCACATCCAGCGACAACTCCTCCCCGTCCCGGAGGACCGTGAAGCGGGCATCATCTCCCGCAGCGCGGGTAGCCAGACGGAAGCGGGCGCCCGCTTCATTGTTGATGGCCTGACCGTCGATCGCCAGCACGATATCACCTTGCATCAGACCAGCATCGTCAGCCGCTGCGAGCGGATAGACCTCATTGACCAGCGCACCGCGCGGACGGTCCAGACCGAATGCATCGGCAATGTCACTGTCGACCGGCTGCAGACGGGCACCCAGCCAGGGCCGGATCAGTTCGCCCTCGCTCATCGCCGTATCGACGACCCGGGCGACCATCTCCACCGGGATGGCGAAACCGATCCCGTTCGATCCTCCCGAGCGCGAGAAAATCATGGTGTTCACACCGACCAGCTCTCCGTCCATATCGACCAGCGCGCCGCCGGAATTGCCCGGATTGATGGCCGCGTCGGTCTGGATGAAGGAGGCAAAATCAGTCTGGCCGACATCGGTGCGAGCCAGCGCCGACACAATGCCGGAGGTCACGGTCTGGCCGACACCGAAGGGGTTGCCGATCGCCAGGACAAGATCACCGACCTCGACATCGCCGCTCATGTCAAAGGCCAGGACCGGCAGGGGTTCATCGGTCTCAACCCGCAGGACTGCCAGATCGGTGGCCTCGTCGGTCAGCAGGATCTCGGCAGAGAACTCGCGGCGGTCGGCCAGGACCACCCGCAACTCGGTGGCGCCGGCGACCACATGGTTATTGGTCACGATGACGCCGGACGGGTCCACGATGACCCCGGACCCGAGCGAGTTCTGTTCCTGTGGCTGACTGCGGAACATGCGCGAGAAGATCGGGTCATTGGCGAAGGGGCTGCGGTTCTGGACCACGCGCCGTGTGTAGACATTCACCACGGCCGGTGTCGCTTCACGCACGATCGGCGCGAAGGACATCTGCATCTCCATCCGGCTCTCCGGAACGACCCGGTCATCGGCGGAACCGGCGAGGTCGATCTCCTGGGCGAACGCAGGCGCGCTCGCGAGGAGGACAGCGATAAAAGCGTATCTGATCATGGCACCCATATAGGCTGGATTGCGGGCACGAAAAAGGCGGCCCTGCTGAAGCAAAGCCGCCTTTTCCTGAACTTGTGCTGACTGGAAGCTTACTCCTCAGTCATGCCGCCTTCTTCTTCGAGGCGGGCACGGTCGGCCGCGCCCTTGGCAGACGGGTCGCGATCGACAAGCTCGATGACAGCCATCGGCGCATTGTCGCCGTGACGGAAGCCGGCCTTGAGAACGCGGGTGTAACCACCATCGCGCTCGGAATAACGGCCGCCGAGCGTGTCGAACAGCTTCTTGACCTGGTCCTCATTGCGGACCTTGGACATCGCCTGACGGCGCCCATGGACGTCGCCGCGCTTGGCGAGCGTGATGAGCTTGTCGACGAACGGCCCCAATTCCTTGGCTTTCGGCAAGGTGGTGACGATTTGTTCGTGCTCGATCAGCGAGGCAGCCATATTGGCCAGCATCGCCTTGCGGTGCGAGTGGGTGCGGTTAAGCTTGCGGTGTGCGATGCCGTGACGCATGGCTTTATCTCCTCAGGTCCGGTTCAGGCGCCTCTCGGCGGCTGCCTAGACGTGATCCTCAAAACGTTTGGCGAGATCTTCGATGTTCTCCGGCGGCCAGTTCGGCGCTTCCATGCCAAGATGCAGACCCATCTGGGCGAGAACTTCCTTGATCTCATTAAGCGACTTGCGTCCGAAATTCGGGGTGCGGAGCATTTCCGCCTCGGATTTCTGGATCAGGTCGCCGATGTAGACGATGTTGTCGTTCTTCAGGCAGTTGGCCGAACGCACAGAGAGCTCCAGCTCATCAACCTTGCGCAGCAGCGCCGGGTTGAAGTCGAGCTCGGGCTTGTCGTCCTCGGCCGGACGCGCTTCGACAGCTTCTTCGAAGTTGATGAAGATCTGGAACTGGTCCTGAAGGATGCGCGCGGCAAAAGCCACGGAATCTTCCGGGGTGACGGTTCCGTCCGTTTCAACTTCAAGCGTCAGCTTGTCATAGTCCAGAACCTGGCCCTCACGGGTGTTCTCGACCTTGTAGGAGACGCGCTTGACCGGGCTGTAGAGTGCATCAACGCCGATCAGGCCGATCGGGGCATCTTCCGGGCGGTTGCGCTCGGACGGGACATAGCCCTTGCCGGTGTTGATGGTGAACTCCATGCGGATTTCCGCACCCTCGTCCAGCGTGCACAGCGCCAGGTCCTTGTTGACGATCTCGACGTCAGCCGTTTCCTCGATATCACCAGCGGTGACGATACCGGGGCCGGACTTCTTGAGAACGACGCGCTTGGGACCTTCGCCATGCATGCGCAGGGCGATCTGCTTGATGTTCAGCACAATGTCGGTGACGTCTTCACGAACGCCGTCGATCGACGAAAACTCGTGGACGACGCCGTCAATGTGGACATTCGTCACTGCTGCACCCTGAAGCGAGGACAGCAGGACACGACGCAGCGCATTGCCCAGCGTCATGCCGAAGCCACGCTCCAGCGGCTCGGCGACGATCTTGGCTTGGCGCGCGGGATCATGTCCCGGCTCGATTTCCGGCTTCATCGGGCGGATGAGTTCTTGCCAGTTCTTCTCGATCACGTTCTTACTGCCCCTTCATCAGCCGTACGGCTTGCACCGTCGGCGCGTTCAACAGGCGAAATGCGCGCAGCGTACTAGACGCGGCGGCGCTTCGGCGGACGACAACCGTTGTGCGGGATCGGTGTGACGTCCTGGATGGTGGTGATGGTGAAACCCACCGACTGCAACGCACGCAGCGCGCTCTCGCGCCCCGAACCCGGACCGGAGACCTTCACTTCGATGGTCTTCATGCCGTGTTCCATCGCCTTCTTGCCAGCATCTTCAGCCGCCATCTGGGCCGCATAAGGGGTCGACTTGCGCGACCCCTTGAAGCCCATGTGACCGGCAGACGACCAGGAAATTGCATTTCCCTGGGCGTCCGTGATGGTCACCATGGTGTTGTTGAAGCTAGCACTCACGTGAGCAACGCCCGACGTGATGTTCTTGCGTTCACGCCGCTTAACGCGGCCAGTATCTTTAGCCATCGGTCAGGGCCCTACTTTTTCTTGCCGGCAATCGGCTTGGCGGGACCTTTGCGCGTACGCGCATTGGTGTGAGTGCGCTGGCCACGGACAGGCAGGCCACGACGGTGGCGCAGGCCACGGTAGTTGCCCAGGTCCATGAGACGCTTGATGTTCACAGCCACCTCACGGCGCAGATCCCCCTCCACTTGATGATCACGATCGATCACCTCGCGGATTTGCAGGACTTCTGCATCCGTCAGTTCACTGACGCGGCGCTCGGGCAAAATGGAAACCTGCTCGCAGATCTCCTTCGCCTTGGCCGGGCCAATGCCGTGGATGTAGCGAAGCGCGATCTCTACGCGCTTATTCGTCGGAATATTGACGCCGGCAATACGGGCCACTTTCCATCTCCCAAATTCTGAACGCCATTCACGGACGACCCAACAGGCAACCTTTCGGTCGCCGCATCAGCTCGCCCGTTTCGCGAAGGGCGCTATCTACAGTCAGCGTTGCCACCCCGTCAATGGGGTTGCAACAGGTGCGTGTCACTTCTCTTCGAGTGCTGCAGCTATTCCGGCTGCAACCTCATCCATGGAACCCATGCCGTCGACCGCCTTCACCTTGCCTTGTTGGGCAAAGAAAGGGATCAGGGGCGCGGTCTGCCCATAGTAGACTTCCAGGCGCTTGCGAATGACGTCTTCTGTGTCATCCGGGCGACCTTCCTCCTCAGCGCGCTTTACCAGCCGCTGAACCAGTTCTTCGTCGTTCACCTTCAGCTCGATCACGGAATCAACCTGGGTTCCGCGATCCAGCAGAAGCTGATCGAGTGCCTGTGCCTGGGCCACGGTGCGCGGGAAACCGTCGAAGATGGCACCGCCGGCAGCCTTTGCTTCCGGCAGGCGTTCCTCGATCAGCTCGATCACGATCGCGTCGGAGACCAGATTTCCCCCGTCCATGATCGCGGCCACGCGCCGGCCCAGTTCTGTTCCCGCCGCACGGGCGTGACGCAACATGTCTCCAGTGGAGAGTTGCACCCATCCGCGCTCGGCTACGAGACGCTTGGACTGGGTGCCCTTGCCGCAGCCAGGCGGTCCGAACAGGACAATATTCATCGTTTGCGTCCCCGCAGCTTCGACTTCTTGATCAGGCCTTCATACTGGTGTGCCAGCAGATGGGACTGGATCTGGGAAACCGTGTCCATGGTCACCGAAACCACGATGAGCAGGGATGTACCGCCGAGAGCCGTATTCGGATTCATCATCATCGGCACCATACAGATCAGCACCAGGTAGAGGGCACCGATGAAGGTCAGGCGAGACATGACGAAGTCGATATATTCCGCGGTCCGCTTGCCCGGGCGGATGCCCGGCAGGAAACCGCCATACTTCCGCAGGTTCTCGGCCATGTCGTCCGGATTGGAGACGACCGAGGTGTAGAAGAAGCAGAAAAAGATGATCATTGCCGCATAGGCCATCATGAACCAGGGCGATCCCGGTCCGAGAATGGCGACCGCGCTTTGCAGCCAGCCCGGGCCCGACTGGGCCTGGAAACTCGCAGCAGTCGCCGGCAAGAGCAGCAAGGATGAGGCGAAAATCGGCGGGATCACACCGGCCGTGTTCAGCTTGAGCGGCAGGAAGGAGGTATCACCACCCACCATGCGATTGCCCTGCTGACGCTTGGGGTACTGGACGAGCAGACGACGCTGCGAGCGCTCGACAAACACCACCAGAAGCAATCCGACCAGGATCAGCACACCACCGACAACCAGAACGGTACCGTCACCGGTCGAGGAGGCTTGCGACAAGGCGCCACCGATGACGCCCGGAACCGCCGAAATAATGCCGGCGAAAATGATCAGCGAGACACCATTACCAACGCCGCGAGCGGTGATCTGCTCACCCAGCCACAACAACAGCATGGTGGCACCGACAAGGGTGATCACGGTCGAGGCAAGGAAGAAGGGTCCCGGATTGAGAGCCAGCGCCACGCCTTCACTGTTCGGCGTATTCATGCCGATGGCGATGGCGAAGGCCTGACCGGTTGCCAGGAGCACGGTCAGATAACGGGTATACTGGTTGATCTGCTGACGGCCCTGCTCGCCCCCTTCCTTCTTCAGCTTTTCAAGGCTGGGAATGGTGGCAGACATCAACTGCATGATGATCGAGGCCGAGATGTACGGCATCACGTTGAGCACGAAGATCGCCATGCGCTCGACAGCACCGCCGCCGAGCATGTTGAACATCGACAGGATACCCTGACCTTCTCCGCCAAGATTGCGGAAAAGCTCAGCATATTGAACCGGATTGATGCCCGGGATCGGCACGAAAGTACCGATCCGGTACACGATCAGGATCCCGATCGTGAACAGAATACGCTGATGCAGTTCCTTCGCTTTCGCGAAGGAACTGAAATTCATGTTCTGGGCAAGCTGTTCGGCAGCAGAAGCCATGAAGACGTCCTTACGAGGTCAGCAAAAAGTCGCTTATTCCGCGGCGTCGTCGGCCACGGCGGTGAGGGTCACCTTGCCACCAGCCTTCTCGACAGCGGCAATCGCGGCCTTGGAAGCACCGGCAAGGGTGATCTCTACTTTGGACTTCAGCTCGCCCTTCGCAAGGAGGCGGACGCCGTCCAGGGCGCGGCGGACCAGGCCCGCTGCGATCAGGACGTCGGCATCAATCGGCTTTTTCGCGTCGATCTTGCCTTCGGCAATGGCCTTCTCAAGACGGCCGAGATTCACTTCTGCCCAGGCCTTGCGGTTCGGCTTGTTGAAGCCCCGCTTCGGCAAACGCATGTGAAGCGGCATCTGCCCGCCTTCGAAACCCTTGATGGCCACACCCGAGCGGGATTTCTGGCCCTTGACGCCACGACCACCGGTCTTGCCCTTGCCGGAACCGATACCACGGCCGACGCGGGTGCGGATCTTGGTCGCACCGTCATTGTCACGCAATTCATTGAGACGCATGTCGTTCTCCATTCGATGGAGCGGTTTCCCTTGTCGGGACCTACTCCTCGACGATTTCCACCATATGGCTGACCTTGGCAATCATGCCCCGGACAGACGGTGTATCTTCAAGCTCGCGCTCGCGACCGATCTTGTTCAGACCGAGGCCGACGAGCGTGGCACGCTGATCTTTCGGGCGGCGGATGGCGCTACCCGTCTGGCGCACGCGGATGGTCTTTTTGGCCATTATATCCGGTCCTTACGCTTCGATCGCTTCCGGTGAGGACGCGCCGTCATCGCGGCGGTTCACCAGATCACCGACCTTGAGACCACGCTTGGCGGCAACCGAGCGCGGGCTCGACTGCAGTTTCAGCGCATCCATGGTGGCGCGGATCATGTTGTACGGGTTGGACGTGCCAACCGACTTTGCGACCACGTCCTGGATACCGAGGGTTTCCAGCACGGCGCGCATCGGACCGCCGGCGATGACGCCGGTACCCGGAGGCGCCGCCCGCAGGACGACCTTGCCGGCGCCGTGACGGCCTTTGCCATCATGGTGCAGGGTGCGGCCTTCGCGCAGCGGAACGCGGATCATGTTCTTCTTGGCTTCGTCGGTAGCCTTGCGGATGGCTTCCGGCACTTCGCGTGCCTTGCCCTGTCCGAAGCCGACGCGGCCCTTGGTGTCACCGACAACGACGAGGGCTGCGAACTGGAAGTTCCGGCCACCCTTCACCGTCTTGGCGACGCGGTTGATGTGGACGAGCTTGTCGACAAGTTCGTCATCGCGTTCCTGGTCGCGGTCCCGGCCACGGCCGCGGCCCCGGCCACGGTCACCGCCACCACGTTGCTCGTTCTGATGAGCCATACGTCCGCTCCCTTAGAAGTTCAGGCCGCCCTCGCGGGCCGCCTCTGCGAGCGCTTTGACACGCCCGTGAAAGATGTAACCGCCACGGTCGAAGACGACGTCCTTGACGCCTTCCTTGACTGCGCGCTCGGCGATCAGCTTGCCGACAAGCTCGGCAGCCTTCGTGTCCCAGCCCTTGCCATGCTCTTTTTGAGCGGCTTCCTCGAGGGAAGAGGCTGCGACGACCGTCTTGCCAGATGCATCGTCGATGATCTGGGCATAGATGTTCTTCGAAGACCGGTAGACCGACAGCCGCGGACGGCCATTGGCGAACTTGCGCAGACGGATCCGGTTGCGCTGGGCGCGGCGGACCGATTTTTCGCGTTGAGTTTTCATCGCTCGCCCTACTTCTTCTTGCCTTCTTTGCGGCGGATATACTCGCCGACATATTTGATGCCCTTGCCCTTGTAGGGCTCCGGCGGACGGAAGCGACGAATCTCGGCGGCCACCTGGCCAACGCGCTGCTTGTCAGCGCCCGTGATCTTCACTTCGGTCGGCTTGCCGACGGCGATGGTGATGCCCTCAGGCGCGTCGTAAACGACGTCATGGGACAGGCCGAGCGACAGTTTCAGGGACGTGCCCTGCATCTGTGCCCGGTAACCAACACCGACCAGCTCGAGATTCTTTTCGTAACCAGCCGTGACACCCTGGACCAGGTTGGCGACGAGAGCACGTTGCATGCCCCACATCGCGCGAGCCTTCTTGGTCTCATCGCGCGGGGAGATGACGATACCGTCTTCACCCTGCTCGGCGCTCACTTCATCGACGAAGGTCATGGACAATTCGCCCTTGGGACCCTTGACGGTCAGCGCGGTCTTGGAAAGCGTCGCCGTGACGCCGCCAGGAATGGCTACCGGGAGTTTACCGATACGTGACATTGGTTCGCTCCCTTAGCTGACGTGACACAGGATCTCGCCGCCCACATTGGACTCGCGAGCCGTCGAATCCGACATCACACCCTTGGGCGTGGACAGGATTGCGATGCCGAGACCGTTTTGGACGAGCGGAAGGTCCTTGACGCCGGAATAAACACGGCGGCCCGGCTTGGAGATACGTTTGATCTCCGAAATGACCGAGTCACCTTCGAAATACTTCAGTTCGATTTCGAACTCTTTCAGGCCGGAAGCATGCTCTACTTCTGCGTAATCGCGGATGTAGCCTTCCGACTTGAGAACGTCGAGCACGCGGCGGCGCAGGGCCGATGCCGGCGTGTTGACGGCCCGCTTGTTGCGCATGAGCGCATTGCGGATACGGGTCAGCATATCGCCGAGAGGATCATTCACAGACATGTCTAGGGCTCCTCTCTTACCAGCTCGACTTGACCATGCCCGGGATCATACCCTGGCTGGCATAGTCACGCATCGCGATACGCGACATACGGAACTTGCGGTAGAACGCACGCGGACGCCCGGTGATTTCACACCGGTTCCGGATGCGGGTAACCGCAGAATTACGGGGCAATTCAGCCAGCTTCAGCTGAGCAGCAAAACGCTCCTCGACCGGAAGCTCCTGATTACGAGCGATTGCCTTGAGCTGCTCACGCTTGGCCGCATAACGCTTGGCCAGGCGAGCACGCTTCAAATTGCGCTCGATTGCGGAAGTTTTCGCCATTTAAGTCCTCCTGCGTGCAAAGCCCGAGTGGCCTTGCGTTCCTGCTGCGTCAGTTCGTAAAGGGGAAATCGAACTCGGCCAGCAGGGCCTTCGCTTCCTCATCATTGCCGGCAGTCGTGCAGACAACGATATCCATACCCCGGATCTTCTCGACCTTGTCGTAGTCGATCTCCGGGAACACGATATGTTCTTTCATACCCATCGCGTAATTTCCGCGACCGTCGAAGCTCTTACCATTGAGCCCACGGAAGTCACGCACGCGTGGCAGGGCGATGGTGATCAGGCGGTCCAGGAATTCGTACATACGGTCCTGGCGCAGGGTCACTTTCGCACCGATCACCTGCTCCTCACGGAGCTTGAAGCCCGCGATGGACTTCTTGGCGACCGTCTTGACCGGCTTCTGGCCGGTAATGGCTTCCAGGTCTTCCAGGGCACCCTTGATCTTCTTGGAGTCCTGGGAGGCCTCGCCGACGCCCATATTGATCACGATCTTGTCCAGACGCGGGATCATCATGTCATTGGCATAGCCGAACTTTTCCTTCATCGCCGCACGGATGGTTTCCGTGTACTTGGCGCGAAGACGCGGTGTGTATGTGGCGGTATCAGACATCGATAACCTCGCCCGAGCTCTTGGCGACGCGGACTTTCTTGCCGTCTTCAGTCTTGAAGCCGACACGAGTTGCCTCGCCGGTTTTCGGATCAGCCACGGCCACGTTGGAAACGTGGATCGAGGCTTCCTTTTCGATGATGCCGCCCTGTTCGGTCTGCGTCGCACGCGTGTGGCGCTTGACCACATTCACGCCCGCCACAACGACCCGATCTTCGGTCGGCAGCACTTTGGTGACTTCACCGGTCTTGCCCTTGTCACGGCCGGCGAGAATGACGACCTTGTCGCCCTTCTTGATCTTGGCAGCCATTACAGCACCTCCGGCGCCAGCGAGACGATCTTCATGTGGTTCTTGGCGCGAAGTTCGCGCGGAACCGGTCCGAAGATACGCGTGCCGAGCGGCTCGTTATTGTTGTTGATAATCACAGCCGCGTTGCCATCGAAGCGAATGACGGAACCGTCCTTGCGCTGGATGTCCTTGGCCACGCGAACGACGACGGCCTTGCGGACGTCACCCTTCTTCACGCGACCACGCGGAATGGCTTCCTTGACCGAGACGACAATGATGTCGCCGACGTGGGCATAGCGACGCTTGGCACCGCCGAGCACCTTGATGCACTGCACACGGCGGGCGCCAGAATTGTCAGCCACGTCCAGATTGGTTTGCATCTGGATCATCGCAGATCCTCCTTAGGAAAGGTGGGGTCTCACATCGGGCCTAGGCCGCGACGGTGACCACCTCCCACCGCTTCAGTTTCGACTTGGGTGCACATTCCTGGATCTGGACCTGGTCACCCACCTTGTAAGCATTGGCTTCGTCATGTGCGTGGTAACGCTTGGTACGGCGGACCGTCTTGCGCAGCAGCGGGTGGAGGAAAGTCCGTTCCACACGCACCACGATGGTCTTGGCACCCTTGTCACTCACTACGACGCCTTGAAGGATACGCTTCGGCATCGTCAGCTCCCTTGCTCTTCTTGCGAATTCCGCTCGGTCTGGACCGTCTGAATGCGCGCGATATCGCGGCGAATCTGGCCGTAGCGAGCGGTGTTTTCCATCTGGCCCGAAGCCTGCTGGAACCGCAGTTTGAATTGTTCTTCCTTCAGCTTCAGGAGTGAATCCTTGAGCTGATCTTCTGTCATGGCGCGAACGTCAACGGGTTTCATCGTTGTGTTCTCCCTATTCGCCCAAACGGGCGACGATTTTGGTTTTCACCGGCAGCTTCGCGGCGCCCAGTTCCAGGGCTTCGCGCGCAACATTTTCGGGAACACCGTCGATCTCGAACATGATGCGGCCGGGCTTGACCTTGCACGCCCAAAACTCGGGCGAGCCCTTACCTTTACCCATCCGGACTTCGGTCGGTTTCTTGGAAACCGGCACATCCGGGAAGATGCGGATCCACACGCGACCTGCACGCTTCATGTGGCGAGTGATCGCCCGACGCGTGGCTTCGATCTGGCGCGCGGTAACGCGTTCCGGCTGGAGCGCCTTGAGACCGTAGGAGCCGAAGTTCAGCGTGAAGCCACCCTTCGCTGCGCCCTTGATACGGCCTTTGTGCGCCTTGCGGAATTTCGTGCGTTTCGGTTGCAGCATGGCTGAATTCCTTACGCGGCTTGGCGGCCCGAGCGGGCGCGCTGTTCACCGGACTCCTGGAGACGGCGCTCCTGGGCGTTCGGATCGTGTTCCATGATCTCACCCTTGTAGATCCAGACCTTGATACCGATGATACCCATCGCGGTCTTGGCTTCGCAGGTGCCGTAATCGATGTCGGCGCGCAGCGTATGCAGCGGGACGGAGCCCTCATTATACTGCTCGGTACGGGCGATTTCCGCACCACCGAGACGACCGCCGCAGACGATCTTGCAGCCCTTGGCGCCCATGCGCATGGCCGACTGCATCGAACGCTTCATCGCGCGGCGGAAAGCCACACGGCGCTCGAGCTGCTGAGCGATGGACTCGGCCACCAGGGCCGCGTCGATCTCCGGCTTACGCACTTCAACCAGGTTCAGGTGAACTTCACCATCGATCATCTTCGACAGCTCCTTGCGGAGCGTCTCGATGTCAGAACCCTTCTTGCCAATCACCACACCCGGACGGGCCGTGTGGACAGTGACGCGGCACTTCTTGTGCGGGCGCTCGATCACGATCTTCGAGACACTGGCATTCTTCAGACGCTCTTTGAGCATCTTCCGGATCTTGATGTCTTCGTGCAGCAGCTTGGCGTATTCGCCAGCGCCTGCATACCAACGCGATTCCCAGGTGCGGTTGACGCCAAGGCGCAGACCGATCGGATTTACTTTCTGACCCATCAGGCGGCCTCCTCGACTTCGCGCACCACGATGGTGAGCTCGGAAAACGGCTTCAGGATCTTTGCGCCGCGACCGCGTGCACGAGCCCGGAACCGTTTCATGACCAGGTTTTTGCCGACAAAGGCTTCCGACACGACAAGGCTGTCAATGTCGAGGCCATGATTGTTCTCGGCGTTGGCGATCGCGGATTCGAGCGTCTTCTTGACTTCCTTGGAGATCCGCTTGCGCGAGAATTCCAGATCGGCCAGGGCCCGCTCTACCTTCTTGCCACGGATGAGCGCGGCAACAAGGTTCAGCTTTTGCGGGCTGGTGCGGATCATCCGCAGCTTGGCGCGCGCTTCATTGTCGGCGACGCGACGGGGATTTGTAGACTGTCCCATCGCTTATCTCCGCTTGGCTTTTTTGTCCGCAGCGTGACCGTAATAGGTCCGCGACGGAGAAAATTCACCGAGCTTGTGGCCGACCATGTCTTCGGTCACCAGCACCGGTACGAATTTATTGCCGTTGTGAACCTGGAATGTCAGGCCCACGAATTGCGGCATGATGGTTGAACGGCGCGACCAGGTCTTGATCGCTTGCTTGCGTCCACCCTCGTGCGACTTCTCCGCTTTTTTCAGCAGATAGCCGTCGACGAACGGACCTTTCCAGACAGAGCGAGGCATCGTCTGCTCCCTATCGCTTCTTGCGCTCGTGGCGCGAGCGGATGATGAACTTGTCGGTCGACTTGTTCTTGCGTGTCTTGGCACCCTTGGTCGGCTTGCCCCAAGGCGTCACCGGATGGCGACCACCAGAGGTACGGCCTTCACCACCACCATGCGGGTGATCAACCGGGTTCATGACAACACCGCGAACAGACGGACGCTTGCCGAGATGGCGATTGCGACCGGCCTTGCCGAGATTGATGTTGAGGTGGTCCGGGTTTGACACCGCACCGACCGTCGCCATGCACTTGTCCGAGACCATGCGCAGCTCGCCCGAAGCCAGACGGATCTGGGCGTAGCCGGCATCACGGCCGACAAGCTGGACATAGGCACCGGCGGAACGGGCGATCTGACCACCCTTCTCCGGCTTCATCTCGACATTGTGAAGGATGGTGCCGACCGGCACCGCCTTCAGCGGCATCGCATTGCCCGGCTTCACGTCGCACTTTGCGGACGCGATGACCGTATCGCCTTCGGAAAGACGCTGCGGAGCCAGGATATAGGCCTTCTCGCCGTCCTCATACTTGATGAGGGCGATGAAAGCCGTCCGGTTCGGGTCATACTCAAGACGCTCGACCGTTGCGGGCATGTCCCACTTGCGGCGCTTGAAGTCCACCAGGCGATAGAGACGCTTTGCGCCACCACCACGCCGGCGGGCCGTGATCCGACCCATATTGTTGCGGCCACCCTTTTTGGTGAGGCCCTCAACCAGTGTCTTCTCGGGACGTCCCTTGTGCAGGGCGGAGCGATCCACCAGCACCAGGGCGCGACGGCCCGGAGAAGTCGGTTTGAATGTTTTCAAAGCCATCTTACAGACCCGTCGTCACGTCGATCGAGTGACCCTCTGCGAGAGTCACGACCGCTTTCTTCTGGTCATTGCGGCGACCGGGAATACCCCGGAAGCGCTTGGTCTTTCCGTGAACCTTGATGGTGTTCACAGCCGTCACCTTCACCTTGAAGAGTGCCTCGACCGCTTCCGCGATCTCACCCTTGTTGGCTGAGAGCGGCACGAAGAAGACAACCTTGCTTTCTTCCGAAAGCAGCGTCGACTTCTCGGTGATCACCGGGCTCAGGATCGTGTCGTAATGGCGCGCAGCAGCCGACATCTTAAGCCTCCTTCGCGCTGAGGCGTGCGTGGATCTGTTCCACGGCCGCCTTGGTCAGCACCAGGGTGTCGCGACGCAGCACGTCATAAACATTCAGGCCCTGTGCGGGCAGAACGTCGATGCAGGGCAGGTTGCGAGCCGCCTTGGCGAAATTCTCGTTCACTTCGGCGCCGGAGATGACCAGGGCATTGGAAATGCCCAGACCTTCAAACGACGTCCGCAGTGCCTTGGTTTGCGGGGCATCCAGTGCCGCGTCATCGATGATGACCAGCGACTTGGCGCCAAGCTTGGCCGACAGCGCATGGCGCAGGCCAAGCGCACGGACCTTCTTCGGCAATTCGTGGGCGTGGCTGCGGACACGGGGACCGTGCGCCTTGCCACCACCGACGAATTGCGGAGCCGACCGGGCACCGTGACGCGCCGTACCACCGCCCTTTTGGCGGCCGAAGCGCTTCTTGGTGCGGTTGATTTCAGAGCGGCCGAGCGTCTTGTGCGTGCCTTGCTGGCGAGCTGCCAGCTGCCACTTCACAACGCGCTGCAGGAGGTCGGAGCGCACCTCTTCAATGCCGAAAACGGCATCGTCGAGATCGATCGCACCGGCGTCTTTCGCCGCGAGGGTTTTGACCTCGATCTTCATGCTTGCGTTCCTTCTTCACCGTCAGCCGCAGCTTCCGGAGCCGCGTTGTCAGCGTCCGCCGGAGCAGCCTCGTTCTCAACCACTTCAGCCGTGACCGGCGCGTTCAGCTCGTCCAGCGTGCGGAACTTGCCCGGCAGGGGAAGCTCGGTGCCGCCATGACCCTTGATCGCGTCGCGCAGTTCGACCCAGCCAC
Source organism: Maricaulis maris MCS10 (assembly GCF_000014745.1). Classification (NCBI taxonomy): domain Bacteria; kingdom Pseudomonadati; phylum Pseudomonadota; class Alphaproteobacteria; order Maricaulales; family Maricaulaceae; genus Maricaulis; species Maricaulis maris. The sequence goes on from NC_008347.1 coordinate 1,945,146, forward strand.
CGGCTGAACCCGGAACAGCGCCCTTGACCAGGACAATGCCGCGCTCGACGTCAACACGAACAACTTCGATGTTCTGCGTGGTCACGCGGACAGCGCCCATGTGACCGGCCATTTTCTTGCCCTTGAAGACCTTGCCCGGATCTTGACACTGACCGGTCGAACCATGCGAACGGTGCGAGATTGACACACCGTGCGTGGCACGAAGGCCGCCAAAACCGTGGCGCTTCATGGCCCCTGCAAAACCCTTACCGATCGAGATGCCGGCGACATCCACTTTCTGACCGGGGACGAAGTGGTCCGCGGTCAGCTCGGAGCCGACTTCGATCAGCGCGTCTTCAGCAACGCGGAATTCGACCAGCTTGCGCTTGGGCGCAACCTTGGCCTTGGCGAAGTGACCGCGCATCGCCTTCGGCGTGCGCTTGGCCTTGGCTTCACCGGCACCCAGCTGGAGTGCAACATAGCCATCCCGATCGGCGGTCTTGTGAGACACGACCTGGACATTGTCCATGTGCAGCACCGTGCAGGGCACGTGCGAACCGTCTTCGGCGAAAATGCGTGTCATGCCCAGCTTGCGGGCAACCACGCCTGTTCTGCGATCTTCCTGGCGCATAATCCTACGCTCCCAGCTTGATCTCGACGTCCACGCCGGCCGACAGGTCGAGCTTCATCAGCGCGTCCACGGTTTGCGGGGTGGGGTCGACGATGTCGAGAAGGCGTTTGTGAGTCCGGATTTCGAACTGCTCGCGCGACTTCTTGTCGATGTGCGGCGAACGCAGCACCGTGAATTTCTCGATGCGTGTCGGCAGCGGAATCGGACCACGGACGTTGGCGCCCGTGCGCTTGGCTGTCGAAACGATCTCCCGGGTGGAATTATCCAGAACCCGGTGATCGAACGCCTTCAGGCGAATGCGGATGTTTTGACGTTCCATCAAACCGATCCCGTTTCTTAACTTTCAAAAAGAGCAAACCGGGGCGGATACCTCAGGCACCGCCCCGATCGGATGGGGTAGTCTACTCGATGATTTTCGAGACGACGCCGGCGCCGACGGTGCGGCCACCTTCACGGATTGCGAAGCGGAGCTTCTCTTCCATGGCGATCGGCACGATCAGCTCGACATTCATTTCGATATTGTCGCCCGGCATCACCATTTCCGTACCTTCGTTCAGCGTCACAACACCGGTAACGTCGGTGGTGCGGAAGTAGAACTGCGGGCGGTAATTGGTGAAGAACGGCGTGTGACGGCCACCCTCTTCCTTGGTCAGGATATAGGCTTCTGCCACGAACTTGTGGTGCGGCGTGATGGAGCCCGGCTTGGCCAGGACCTGGCCACGCTCGACACCTTCACGGTCCACGCCGCGAAGCAGCACGCCGACATTGTCGCCAGCCTGGCCCTGATCGAGCAGCTTGCGGAACATCTCGACGCCGGTGCAGGTCGTCTTCGTGGTGTCACGGACACCGACGATTTCGATCTCTTCACCAACCTTGACGACACCGCGCTCGATACGGCCGGTCACGACCGTGCCGCGGCCCGAGATCGAGAACACGTCCTCGATCGGCATCAGGAAAGGCTGGTCGATCGGACGCTCAGGCGTCGGGATGTACTCATCCACAGCCGCCATCAGCTCAAGGATCTTGTCCTTGCCGATATGATCGTCACGACCTTCAACAGCCGCCAGAGCCGAACCCGCAACGATCGGCAGATCGTCGCCCGGGAACTCGTAGGAGGACAGAAGTTCGCGAACTTCCATCTCGACCAGCTCGAGCAGCTCTTCATCGTCAACCTGGTCAACCTTGTTCAGGAAAACCACCAGCGCCGGAACGCCAACCTGGCGGGCCAGCAGGATGTGCTCGCGCGTCTGCGGCATCGGGCCGTCAGCGGCGTTCACAACCAGGATCGCGCCGTCCATCTGCGCCGCACCCGTGATCATGTTCTTCACATAGTCAGCGTGGCCCGGGCAATCAACGTGGGCGTAGTGACGGTTGGCCGTCTCATACTCAACGTGAGCCGTCGAGATGGTGATGCCGCGTGCCTTTTCTTCAGGCGCACTGTCAATCTCGTCATAACCCTTCGCAGTACCGCCGGACGCTTCCGCCAGTACCATCGTGATCGCAGCCGTCAGCGTCGTCTTGCCGTGGTCAACGTGACCAATCGTGCCGATGTTCGCGTGCGGCTTGGTGCGCTCAAACTTTTCCTTCGCCATGATCTCGCTCCGAAATCCGTGTGTTCGTTGTTATACTGTGACCAGAGGTCCGCTTAGGCGGACTTGGCGATGACTTCTTGTTCGACGGCCTTGGGAACCGCCTCGTAGTGATCGAAAAGCATGGTGAACTGTGCCCGGCCCTGGGTCGCAGACCGCAGGTTGTTGACGTAGCCGAACATGTTCGCCAGCGGCACCATCGCATTCACGACGGTTGCATTGCCGCGCATTTCCTGACCGGCGATCTGACCCCGACGGGAGTTCAGGTCACCAATGACACCACCGGTGTACTCGTCCGGCGTCACCACTTCGACCTTCATGATCGGCTCCAGAAGCTTCGGCGCACAATGCGACTTGGCTTCACGGAAGGCGGCGCGAGCCGCGATCTCGAAGGCGAGGACGCTGGAGTCAACGTCGTGATAGGCGCCGTCAACCAGCATGGCGTGCACGTCGATCACCGGGAAACCGGCAATCAGGCCGCCATCCATGACGGATTTGAGGCCCTTCTCGACGCCCGGAATGTATTCTTTCGGGACGTTACCGCCGACGATCTTGGATTCGAACACGAAGCCCGACCCCGGCTCGCCCGGACCGAATTCGATCTTGACGCGGGCAAACTGACCCGAACCACCGGACTGCTTCTTGTGCGTGTAGTCGACGAGGCCCTTCTGGCTCAGCGATTCACGATAGGCCACCTGCGGCGCACCGACATTCGCTTCAACCTTGAACTCGCGCTTCATCCGATCGACGAGAATGTCGAGGTGAAGCTCGCCCATGCCGGCAATGATGGTCTGACCGGATTCTTCGTCAGTCTTCATGCGGAAGGACGGATCCTCGGCGGCCAAGCGCTGCAGGGCGACGCCGAGCTTCTCCTGGTCGGCCTTCGACTTCGGCTCGATAGCCAGTTCGATGACCGGATCCGGGAACTCCATGCGCTCGAGAATGACCGGCTTCATCGGGTCACACAGCGTGTCGCCCGTGGTCGTGTCCTTGAGGCCCGCAATGGCAACAATGTCGCCGGCAAAGCATTCCTTGATGTCTTCACGCGAGTTGGAGTGCATCAGCAACATGCGGCCGATACGCTCTTTCTTGTCCTTCACCGTGTTGAGCAGGGAAATACCCGTCTCGAGGTGACCGGAATACATGCGCGCAAAGGTGAGCGATCCGACAAACGGGTCGTTCATGATCTTGAAGGCGAGCAGCGAGGTCGGCTCGTCATCGCTGGCGCGACGGACGACTTCTTCCTCGGTCTTGAAATCGATGCCCTTGATGGCCGGAACCTCGGTCGGGTTCGGCAGGAAATCGACAACCGCGTCAAGCAGGGGCTGAACGCCTTTGTTCTTGAAGGCCGTGCCACACAGGATCGGATTGAAGGCCAGCGCGATGCAGCCCTTGCGGATCAGCGACTTGAGCAGCTCTTCGGAAGGCTCTTCGCCTTCCAGATAGGCTTCCATCGCCGCCTCGTCCTGCTCGACAGCTGTTTCGACCAGCGCTTCACGATACTCGGCAGCCTTGTCGGCGAGGTCGGCGCGGATGTCGCGCTCTTCCCACTCGGCGCCCAGGCCCTCACCCTTCCAGACGAGCTCCTTCATCTTGATCAGGTCGATCACGCCCTCGAACTCGGTTTCCGAGCCGATCGGGAGCTGAACGCAAAGCGGTGTGGCGCCCAGGCGATCTTCGATCATTTTGACACAGTTGAAGAAGTCAGCGCCCAGCTTGTCCATCTTGTTGATGAACACCATGCGCGGAACCTTGTAGCGGTCAGCCTGACGCCAGACCGTTTCGGTCTGCGGCTCGACACCGGCATTGGCATCCAGGCAGCACACGGCACCGTCGAGCACACGCAGCGAACGCTCGACTTCAATGGTGAAGTCGACGTGGCCGGGCGTGTCGATGATGTTCAGGCGCTTGCCATTCCAGAAACAGGTTGTCGCAGCCGAGGTGATCGTGATGCCACGCTCCTGCTCCTGCTCCATCCAGTCCATGGTGGCGGCACCATCGTGCACTTCACCAATCTTGTGGGACTTGCCGGTGTAATAGAGGATCCGCTCGGTCGTCGTCGTCTTGCCAGCATCGATGTGAGCCATGATGCCGAAATTGCGGTAGTCCTCGATTTTGTAGTCGCGGGCCATTTGTCAGGGTCCTTGGTACGGGTCAGTGCCTGTAAGGGGTTACCAGCGGTAGTGCGAGAAAGCGCGGTTGGCTTCCGCCATCCGGTGCGTGTCTTCGCGCTTCTTGACGGCGGTCCCGCGATTGGCGGAGGCATCCATCATTTCAGCGGCGAGACGCTCGCGCATGGTGTTTTCGTTGCGACCGCGCGCAGCACCCGTCAGCCAGCGAATGGCCAGGGCTTTCTTGCGCTCGGCGCGGACTTCAACCGGCACCTGATAGGTTGCACCACCAACACGGCGGGAGCGGACCTCGACCTCAGGGGCCACATTGTCCAAGGCATCGTGGAAGACACGGATCGGCTCGCGCTTCAGCTTCTCTTCGACAATTTCGAGAGCGCCATAGACAATGCGCTCGGCGACGGATTTTTTGCCGTCGAGCATGATGTAGTTCATGAACTTGGTGAGATCGCGATCTCCGAACTTGGGGTCCGGAAAGATCTCGCGTTTCTCTGCGCGGTGACGACGCGACATGGACGTCTCCCTTACTTAGGACGCTTGGCGCCGTACTTGGAACGGCGTTGCTTACGGTCCTTGACGCCCTGGGTATCCAGAACGCCGCGAAGAATATGATAGCGGACACCCGGAAGGTCCTTCACGCGGCCACCGCGGATAAGGACAACTGAGTGCTCCTGCAGATTGTGACCCTCACCCGGGATGTAGCTCACAACTTCATGCCCGTTGGTCAGACGCACTTTGGCGACTTTCCGCAAGGCCGAGTTCGGCTTTTTCGGGGTCGTGGTATAGACGCGCGTGCAAACGCCTCGGCGCTGCGGGCAAGCCTGTAGGGCCGGCACCTTGTTGCGCTTCGGCTTGTCTTTTCGCGGCTTGCGAATGAGCTGGTTGATTGTTGGCATCCCGCTCTAATCCGTTCCTAATCTCAACAACCACGCCCCCCAGCATGTTGAAATGCTGATGGACGCAAAGAAAGATCCCGACGCTCAGGCACGAGGCCCGCACGGCGGCATCTGGGGTTTTTCCGTTACCGTGGACGACGTCTAACCGCGTGGGTTACGGCCCGTCCTTCAAACGAGCGCGGAAACTACGCACGCGACTCGCATTCGTCAAGCGCTTGTTCAGAGGTTTTCTGAGGCGCCCCGGCCCGGTAACAGCCGATACAAAAAGGCCGCCGGTTACCCGACGGCCTTTTCTCAGTCATTACAGGGATATCGACCCCGAATTGGGCTAGCTGGCGCCCTCTTCTGCGGCCATTTCCTCTGCAGCTGCCTCGGCAATCTCGGTCGGAAGACCTTCGGCCTCAACAGCGGCTTCGCGCTCGGCGAGCATGTCCGCATCCAGATCATCAGCGATCACCTGGTACTGGCGCATGATGGCGCCCGTGCCGGCGGGAATCAGTCGGCCCACGATGACGTTTTCCTTCAGGCCCTCGAGCGTGTCTTCCTTGCCCTGGACTGCCGCCTCGGTGAGGACGCGGGTGGTCTCCTGGAAGGAGGCGGCCGAGATGAAGGAGCGCGTCTGCAGCGACGCCTTGGTGATGCCCAGCAGGACCGGGTCACCGGTCGCCATGCGCTTGCCTTCGGCCTCGAGCCGTTCATTGGTCTCGATGAACTCGATCTTGTCGACCTGTTCGGCGGCCAGATACGTGCTCTCGCCCGGATCCTTGACCTCGATCTTCTGCAGCATCTGACGAACGATCGTCTCGATGTGCTTGTCGTTGATCGGCACGCCCTGCAGTCGATAGACCTCCTGGATCTCGTCGATCAGGTAATTGGCCAGGGCCGGAACACCCAGGATCGCCAGGATATCGTGCGGCGCCGGGTGACCGTCGAGCAGGTATTCGCCCTTCTGGATCACATCGCCTTCCTGACAGGTCAGGTGTTTGCCCTTCGGCACCAGGTATTCGACCTTCTCGGCCTCGTCACCTTCCGGAACAATCGCGATACGGCGCTTGTTCTTGTAGTCGCGGCCGAACTCGACCCGACCGGTGATCTCGGCGATGACCGCGTGATCCTTGGGACGACGGGCTTCGAACAGCTCGGCAACACGCGGCAGACCACCGGTGATGTCGCGCGTCTTGGCGCCTTCCGTCGGGATACGGGCGACAATGTCACCCGGACGGACCGTGTCGCCATCGGCAACCGAGAGAATGGCGCCAACGGCCAGCATGTAGCTGGCGGTGGAACCGGAGGAGAGCTTGATCGGCTCACCATTCTCGTCCTGCACGACGATCGTCGGCTGCAGCGCATTGGCCTTGGCCGAACCCCGCCAGTCGATGACCACCTTGGAGGCGATACCCGTGGCTTCGTCTGTCTCTTCCTTCACCGACACGCCTTCGGCGATGTCGACGAATTTCACCTTGCCGCCGACTTCCGACACGACCGGAGCCGTATACGGGTCCCACTCGCCGAGGCGTTGGCCGCGGGTGGTCTTGTCGCCTTCCTTGACCTTCAGCTTGGTGCCGTAACCCAGCTTGTAGCTCTCGCGCTCCTTGCCCTCGGTATCGACGATAACGAGCTGCATATTGCGCGACAGGGCGATCAGATCGCCGTCGGAATTGGTCACGGTAGACGGGTTCTTGAAGGTCACCTTGCCTTCCGAACCGGCCTCGATGAAGGATTGCTCGGAGACCTGGGCGGTACCACCAATGTGGAAGGTCCGCATGGTCAGCTGGGTACCCGGCTCACCGATCGACTGTGCCGCGATGACGCCGACAGCCTCACCGATATTGACGCGCGTACCGCGCGCCAGATCACGGCCATAACAGGTCGCACAGACACCGACACGGGTCTCACAGGTCAGCGGCGAGCGTGCGATGACGCTCTGGACGCCGGCCATTTCGATCGCCATGGCGAGGTCTTCGTCGACATAGGTGTCGGCCGGGCAGATCACTTCGCCGGACGCCGGATCCTTCACTTCCGCGGCCAGGGTGCGGCCGAGAATGCGCTGTTCCAGCGAGACGACAACATCACCGCCATCGACAACCGCCTGGATCTCGAAGCCTTCGGACGTGCCACAGTCTTCTTCGGTGATGATGCAGTCCTGGGCGACATCGACGAGACGACGGGTCAGGTAACCCGAGTTGGCCGTCTTCAGGGCGGTGTCGGCCAGACCCTTACGGGCACCGTGCGTGGAGTTGAAGTATTCAAGGACGGTCAGGCCCTCCTTGAAGTTCGAGATGATCGGCGTCTCGATGATCTCGCCCGATGGCTTGGCCATCAGGCCGCGCATGCCGGCCAGCTGCTTCATCTGGTTCTTCGAACCACGAGCACCGGAGTGGGCCATCATGTAGACCGAGTTCACTTCCGACGTCCGGCCGTCTTCGCCGACCGAGGTCTTGGAGATCTCGTCCATCATGGCGTCAGCGACGTTGTCGGTACACTTGGCCCAGGCATCAACGACCTTGTTGTACTTCTCACCCTTGGTGATCAGACCGTCGACATATTGCTGCTCGTAATCCGACACCATGTCGCGGGTCGCACCGACCAGATCGGCCTTGGCGTCCGGGATCAGCATGTCGTCCTTGCCGAAGGAAATGCCGGCCTTGGCCGCTTCCTTGAAGCCGAGCCCCATGATCTGGTCACAGAAGATGACCGTCGCCTTCTGGCCACAGTGGCGATAGACCTGATCAATCAGGGCGCCGATGGCTTTCTTTGTGAGCAGCTCACCGATCATTTCCGGCTGCATCTTGGCGTGCTTGGGCAGGAGATCGACCAGCATCTTGCGGCCCGGCGTGGTCTCGATCACCTTGGTGATCTTGTTGCCGTCGACATCAATGCCTTCCCAGCGCGCCTTGATCTTGGTGTGCAAGGTGATGACATCGGACTCGAGCGCCGCTTCCAGCTCGGCACGGCTACCGAAGGCCATGCCCTCGCCCGGCTCGTTATCCTTCTCGATCGACAGGTAGTAGAGGCCCAGCACGATATCCTGCGACGGCACGATGATCGGCTTGCCATTGGCCGGCGAGAGGATGTTGTTGGTGGACATCATCAACGTCCGCGCTTCCAGCTGGGCTTCCAGCGAGAGCGGAACGTGAACAGCCATCTGGTCACCGTCAAAGTCGGCGTTGAAGGCGGCACAGACCAGCGGGTGAAGCTGGATGGCCTTGCCCTCGATCAGCTTCGGCTCGAACGCCTGGATACCCAGACGGTGCAGGGTCGGCGCCCGGTTCAGCATGACCGGATGTTCGCGAATGACCTCGTCGAGCACGTCCCAGACTTCCGGACGCTCTTTCTCGACCAGCTTCTTGGACTGCTTGACCGTGCCGGACAGACCCTTGGCGTCGAGACGCGCATAGATGAAGGGCTTGAACAGTTCGAGCGCCATCTTCTTGGGCAGGCCGCACTCGTGCAGTTTGAGATCCGGACCGACCACGATGACCGAACGGCCCGAATAGTCGACGCGCTTGCCGAGCAGGTTCTGGCGGAACCGGCCCTGCTTGCCCTTCAGCATGTCGGACAGCGACTTCAGCGGGCGCTTGTTGGCACCGGTGATGACGCGGCCACGACGGCCATTGTCGAACAGGGCGTCGACGGATTCCTGCAGCATCCGCTTTTCGTTCCGGATGATGATGTCCGGCGCGCGCAGCTCGATGAGGCGCTTGAGGCGGTTGTTGCGGTTGATGACGCGGCGGTAGAGATCGTTGAGATCCGACGTCGCGAAACGGCCACCATCGAGCGGCACGAGCGGACGCAGTTCCGGCGGAATGACCGGAATGACCGTCATGATCATCCACTCCGGGCGGTTGCCCGAGGTGAGGAAGTTTTCCATCAGCTTGAGACGCTTGGCGTACTTCTTCAGCTTCAGCTCGGACCCGGTTTCCTTCATGTCCTCACGGACCTTGGCGCACTCGGCTTCCAGATCCATGTTGATGAGGATTTCGCGGACCGCTTCAGCGCCGATGCCGGCCGTGAAGGCGTCTTCGCCGTATTCGTCCTGCGCTTCCATATACTCTTCTTCAGAGAGCAGCTGGAACGGCTGGAGCGGGGTCAGACCCGGCTCGATGACGACGTAGTTCTCGAAGTAGAGCACCCGCTCCACATCCTTCAGCGCCATGTCGAGGATCATGGCGATCCGGGACGGCAGCGACTTCAGGAACCAGATGTGGGCGACCGGAGCAGCCAGCTCGATGTGACCCATGCGCTCGCGACGGACGCGGGCCAGGGTCACTTCAACGCCGCACTTCTCGCAGACGATACCCTTGTACTTGATGCGCTTGTACTTGCCGCACAGGCACTCGTAATCCTTTACCGGTCCGAAGATGCGGGCGCAGAACAGGCCGTCGCGCTCGGGCTTGAAGGTCCGGTAATTGATCGTCTCGGGCTTTTTCACTTCGCCGAAGGACCAGGAGTGGATTTTCTCCGGGCTGGCCAGGGCAATGCGGATCCGGTCGAAGGACGGGCCTTCGGCAGCCGGATTGAAGATGTTCATGACGTCGTGATTCATGTCGCCGTCTCCCAAAAGGGGCAAGCGGGACAGGGTTGGCCCTGCCCCGCAAAATATGGTTCAGCCTTAGCCGTTCTTCAGTTCGACGTTGAGGCCGAGAGAACGCATTTCCTTGACCAGCACGTTGAAGCTTTCCGGAACGCCGGCTTCGAAGGTGTCGTCACCGCGGACAATGGCCTCATAGACCTTGGTCCGGCCGGCCACGTCATCCGACTTCACCGTCAGCATTTCCTGCAGCGTGTACGCCGCGCCGTAAGCTTCAAGCGCCCACACTTCCATCTCACCGAAGCGCTGACCACCGAACTGGGCCTTACCACCCAGCGGCTGCTGGGTCACAAGGCTGTACGGTCCGATCGAACGGGCGTGGATCTTGTCATCCACCAGGTGGTGCAGTTTCAGCAGGTGCTTCACACCGACCGTCACCTTGCGACGGAAGGGTTCACCGGTCTGACCGTCATAGAGCGTCGACTGGCCGGACGGATCGAAGCCCGCCTTGGTCAGCCAATGCGCCACATCGGGCTCACGGGCACCGTCGAAGACCGGGGTCGCGATCGGCACGCCATTGGACAGGTTCAGGCCCAGTTCGGCGATATCGCTATCCGTTTCCGGAAGCTCATCTCCTTCATAGACCCGGTCCAGCTCGGATCTCAGCGTCGCGGTGCTGCCATCACGCTTGTAGGCGTCATAGGCTTCGCCGAGCTGTTTGCCGAGACCGCGGCAGGCCCAACCCAGATGGGTTTCCAGGATCTGACCGACATTCATTCGCGACGGCACGCCGAGCGGGTTGAGGACGATGTCCACCGCTTCGCCATTGGCCAGGAAGGGCATGTCCTCGATCGGGTTGATCTTGGAGATGACACCCTTGTTGCCGTGACGGCCGGCCATCTTGTCACCCGGCTGAAGCTTGCGCTTCACGGCGACGAAGACCTTGACCATCTTCATCACGCCCGGCGGCATTTCATCGCCGCGCTGGAGCTTGTCGACCTTGTCTTCAAAGCGACGGTCGAGGCGAGCCTTCGAGTCGTCATACTGCTTTTGCAGGGCTTCGACTTCGGCCATGGCCTTCTCGTCGTCGAGGCCGATACGCCACCAGCCGCTGCGCGGGGTTTCGTCCAGCGCGTCCTGCGAAACCTTGCCCTTGGCAAAGCCGCGCGGGCCGGAGACCGCCGTCTTGCCAAGCAGGAGATCGCCGAGACGCTGATAGATGTTGCGCTCGAGGATGGCGAGCTCGTCATCCCGGTCCTTGCCGAGACGTTCGATCTCTTCACGCTCGATGGAAATCGCGCGCTCATCCTTGTCGACACCATGACGGTTGAAGACGCGGACTTCGACCACCGTGCCGGTGGCACCGGACGGCATGCGAAGCGAGGTGTCACGAACGTCGGAGGCTTTCTCACCGAAGATGGCGCGCAGAAGCTTTTCTTCCGGCGTCATCGGGCTCTCGCCCTTCGGTGTGACCTTGCCGACCAGGATATCGCCAGCGGCGACTTCAGCACCAACCGCAACAATACCGGCTTCGTCGAGATTGCGCAGGGCTTCCTCGCCGACATTCGGAATATCGCGTGTGATCTCTTCCGGTCCCAGCTTGGTGTCGCGGGCCGCGATCTCGAACTCTTCGAGGTGGATCGAGGTGAAGACGTCGTCGCGCACGATGCGCTCGGAAATCAGGATCGAGTCCTCGAAGTTGTAGCCATTCCACGGCATGAAGGCGACGACAACATTACGGCCGAGCGCGAGCTCGCCGAGATCGGTGGACGGGCCATCTGCAATGATGTCACCGGCATGGACCTGGTCACCCACGCGCACGATCGGGCGCTGGTTGATACAGGTCGACTGGTTCGACCGCTGGAATTTGGACAGGCGGTAGATGTCGACGCCTGACTTGGCGGCATCAAGATCTTCCGTTGCACGGATAACGATACGGGTCGCGTCGACCTGTTCGATCACACCGGTCCGGCGGGCAGCAATCGCCGCACCGGAATCGCGCGCCACAATGCTTTCCATGCCGGTGCCGACGAGCGGCGCTTCCGCCTTCACGAGCGGAACGGCCTGGCGTTGCATGTTCGAGCCCATCAGGGCGCGGTTGGCGTCATCGTTTTCGAGGAAGGGAATGAGCGCCGCGGCGACCGAAACAACCTGTTTCGGCGACACGTCGATATATTCCACGTCTTCGCGCGGCACGAGCGTCACATCACCGGCAACCCGGCAGTTGACGAACTCATTGTCCAGCTCACCGCTTTCGGTGACATGGGCGTTCGCCTGGGCGATCGAGTAGCGCGACTCCTGCATGGCGGAGAGGTAGTCGACCTGGTCGGTCAGCTTGCCATTCTCGACCTTGCGGTAGGGGCTCTCGATGAAACCGTACTTGTTGACGCGGGCGAAAGTCGACAGCGAGTTGATCAGGCCGATATTCGGGCCTTCCGGTGTCTCAATCGGGCAGATCCGGCCGTAATGGGTCGGGTGCACGTCGCGAACTTCAAAACCGGCACGCTCGCGGGTCAGGCCACCCGGGCCAAGCGCCGAGAGACGACGCTTGTGGGTGACTTCCGACAGCGGGTTGGTCTGGTCCATGAATTGCGACAGCTGCGAGGAGCCGAAGAATTCACGCACGGCAGCGGCAGCCGGCTTGGCGTTGACCAGGTCGTGCGGCATCACGGTCTCGATATCGACCGAAGACATCCGCTCCTTGATCGCACGTTCCATGCGCAGCAGGCCGATGCGGTACTGGTTTTCCATCAGCTCGCCGACCGAACGCACACGGCGGTTGCCGAGATTGTCGATGTCGTCGATTTCGCCGCGACCATCACGCAGGCCGACCAGCGTCTTGAGGACTGCCAGGATGTCTTCCTTGCGCAGGGTGCGCATGTCGTCCGGAGCATCGAGGTCCAGGCGCATGTTCATTTTCACCCGGCCGACAGCCGAGAGGTCATAGCGCTCGGAATCGAAGAACAGGCCCTGGAACATCGCTTCAGCGGTTTCCGGGGTCGGCGGCTCACCGGGACGCATGACGCGATAGATGTCCACCAACGCCTGCTCACGGCTGTCATTCTTGTCGGCAGCCAGGGTCGCACGGATGTAGGGACCGACGCCGGTCGCCGGGTCGATGTCGAGCAGGTTGAGTTCCTTGACGCCGGTATCCTTCAGCGTCTCGAGAATCTCTTCGCTCATCTCGTCGCCGGCTTCGGCAAAGATCTCACCGGTTTCCAGATTGACCATATCGTCGGCCAGATAGCCGCCGAGCAGGTGCTCGTCGGAAACCAGCAGAGCGGCCAGGCCGTCATCGGCAAACTTGTTGGCGGCACGGGCGGAGATCTTCTTGCCAGCCGGCGCGATGATGTCGCCCGTCTTGGCATCAACGAGATCACGCGCAGGCTTCACGCCACGCCAGCGTTCCTTCACGTAAGGAACGGTCCAGCCCTTCTTGGACGCCTTGTAGGTGACCGTGTCGTAGAAGGTCGAGAGGATCTCTTCCTTGTCCAGACCCAGCGCATAAAGCAGCGTCGTCGCCGGCAGCTTGCGGCGGCGGTCGAGGCGCATGTGGACCACGTCCTTGGCATCAAACTCGAAGTCGAGCCAGGAGCCGCGGTAAGGAATGATGCGAGCGGCGAACAGATACTTGCCCGAGGCATGGGTCTTGCCGCGGTCATGATCGAAGAAGACGCCCGGCGAACGGTGCATCTGGGAAACGATCACGCGCTCGGTGCCGTTGACGACGAAGGTGCCCTTGTCCGTCATGAGCGGGATATCGCCCATGTAGACGTCCTGCTCCTTGATGTCCTTGACCGAACGGGCGCCGGTTTCCTCGTCCACATCAAACACGATGAGACGCATTTTGACCTTGAGTGGCGCGGCGAACGTCATGTCGCGCTGCTGGCACTCTTCAACGTCGAACTTGGGGGGCTCGAATTCGTAGGACACGAAGTCGAGGACAGCCCGTTCGGCGAAATCCTTGACCGGGAAGACGGACTTGAAGACCGCCTGCATGCCGGTGTCGTCGCGCTCGGCGGCAGGCACCTCTTTCATCAGGAAGTGCTCGTATGAGCTCTTCTGGACTTCGATGAGATTCGGCATCGCAACGGTTTCCGGAATACGTCCGAAAGATTTGCGAATCCGCTTTTTGCCGGTGAACGACAGACCCATGTCGGCTCCCTTCGCAGACAGCACTGCGCAATTATATGCGGGGATCGCCCCCGCGGCGCCGCTCCGGTTGATCCTGGGGCAAGCCCCCGGACCGTTCGACAATCCCGCCTGGAACGACAGCGGCGGGATCGGGTATTCCAAAGACGGGCTAACGGACGCGCAGGATCACCCCGCGCGCCCGTAGCACCGCTTCAAGTCACGCCGAAGCGAGACTATTTCAGCTCAACGCTGGCGCCTGCGGCTTCCAGCTTGGCCTTGATTTCTTCTGCTTCGGTCTTCGAAGCAGCTTCCTTGACGGCCTTCGGCGCACCTTCGACCAGGTCCTTGGCTTCTTTCAGGCCAAGACCGGTGATGGCACGGACTTCCTTGATGACGTTGATCTTCTTGTCACCAGCGCCGGTGAGAACGACGTCAAACTCGTCTTTCTCTTCAGCAGCCGGAGCATCGCCACCGCCGGCCGGGCCAGCAACGGCAACGGCTGCAGCAGCCTTGATGCCTTTTTCTTCCAGAAGATCGTTCAGTTCCTTGGCTTCAAGGATGGTGAGGGCGAGAAGTTCGTCGCAGAGTTTAGCTACATCAGCCATTTGTTCAATTCCTTGTCGGTGTTCAATGTGTCAGTTCGAAAGCGGAGAATGACGGGATCAGGCGTCGGCCTTCTCGCGGATGACGTCGATCGCCCCCGCAAGACCTTGAGCCGGAGCCATGAGGCGCTGGGCCACCTGCGAAGCCTGCCCCATGAGGCGGGCAGAGATGGTGGCAATAAGCTCTTCACGGGACGGCATCTTGGAGAGAGCGTCGATGCCGGCGGCGTCGAACACGTCTTCTTCCATGAAGCCGCCGAGAATGACGAGCTTGTCGTTGCTTTTGGCGTACTCGACCAGCACCTTCGGCGCGGCCACAAAGTCTTCCGAGTAAGCGATTGCGACCGGACCTGTGAACAGGTCGGCAGCGCCCTCACCCGGCTTGCCTTGCAGTGCGATTTTGGCGAGGCGGTTACGCACCACCTTGAACGTGCCACCCAGCTCGCGGAGCTTGGCGCGCAGTTCCGTCATTTCCGCAACAGTCATGCCATTGTAGTGGGCCATGACCACGGATCCAGCTTCCGAGAAGATGCCATTCAGCTCTTCAACGGACGCTTCTTTTTGAATGCGATCCATTTTGCGGACTCCCTGTTTGAGCCATCCACCGTGGATGGCTCGGTGAAAACGCCATCACGACACCTTCCCCTTTCGGGTTGGACGCCATCATGACGCGTCCTGTCCCAGGGCTTGAACCGACAGACCTCAAACAAGGCCAGATCGATCTCGCTCTGTCTCACGCAGGGCCCAGATTGGATTAAGGTGACGCCTTGCGGGCCACCCCCTGTGATCTCGGACAGGTCGGCCGGACCCACAAAACGCGTGAATCAGACCGGATCAGCCCGGCCGGATAATCCGGTCCGGGCTGAAACTCAAGTCTTTTACGCCGAAACGGCGGCAGACGTATCGATTTTGACACCGGGGCCCATCGTCGAAGACAGGGCAATCCGGCGTACATACAGACCCTTGGCGCCTGACGGCTTGGCCTTGACGATCGCATCGACAAGCGCGCGAACGTTTTCAGCCAGGGCTGCTTCGGTGAAGCTGGCCTTGCCGACACCGGCGTGGATGATGCCGGCTTTTTCGACACGGAACTCGACAGCACCGCCCTTGGAATCATTCACCGCCTTGGTGACGCCCATCGTGACCGTGCCGACTTTCGGGTTCGGCATCATGCCGCGCGGGCCGAGCACCTTACCGAGACGACCGACCAGCGGCATCATGTCCGGGGTCGCGATGACCTTGTCGAAATTGATGTTGCCGCCCTGGATCTGCTCCATCAGGTCTTCCGCACCGACAACGTCGGCGCCGGCCTTGGTGGCTTCTTCAGCCTTCGGGCCCTTGGCGAAGACAGCAACGCGGACCGAACGGCCGGTGCCATTCGGGAGGTTGCAGACACCACGGACCATCTGGTCAGCGTGGCGCGGGTCGACACCCAGATTGATGGCAAGCTCGATGGTCTCATCGAACTTGGCCTTGGCATTGGATTTCACATGAGCGACGGCGTCGTCGATCGTGTACAGCGTGTCGCGATCAAAGGTCTCGCGAGCCGCCGAGAGGCGTTTTCCGATATTCGCCATGATCTTACTCCGTCACCTGCAGGCCCATGGAACGCGCGGAACCGGCGATGATCTTGGTCGCCTGGTCGAGGTCGTTCGCATTGAGGTCGTTGAACTTTGCTTCAGCAATCTCGCGGCACTGGGCCATCGAGACAGTTCCGGCCGTCGTCTGGCTCGGCGTGCTGGAGCCCTTCGCGATCTTCGCAGCCTTCTTCAGGAAGAAGCTGGCCGGCGGCGTCGCGATGGCAAAGGTGAAGGATTTGTCCGAGAAGACCGTGATGGTCGTCGGGATCGGCATCCCTTTTTCCATCTCCTGGGTCTTCGCGTTGAAGGCCTTGCAGAATTCCATGATGTTCACGCCGCGCTGACCCAGGGCCGGGCCGATCGGCGGGGACGGGTTAGCTGCGCCCGCAGGCACTTGCAGCTTGATATAACCGGCAATTTTCTTCGCCATGTTCCCACTCCGTTAGAAAGGCGCGCCACTCGCGCCTTCAGGGGTTTGCGGTACGGCCCGGCATGGACTTGGCGCCGGCACCTCCCGCAAGATAAACGCTAGGCGATCTTCTCTACCTGAGCGTATTCGAGCTCGACCGGGGTCGCCCGGCCGAAAATATTGATGGCAACCTTCAGGCGGCCATTTTCGTCGTCCACTTCCTCGACAACACCGTTGAAGCTCTGGAAGTGGCCGTCGATGACATTGACGGTTTCGCCGATCTCGTAGCTGACGGTCGGACGCGGGCGCTCCGCATCCTCTTCCATCTGGCCGAGGATCCGCTTGACCTCGTTCTCGGAAACCGGAATCGGCTTCTTCCCCGAACCGAGAAAGCCGGTGACTTTCGGGGTCGAGGTGACGAGGTGGTAGGCTTGGTCGGTCATGTCCATCTTCACCAGGACATAGCCCGGGAAATACTTGCGCTCGGCATTGATCTTTCGACCCTTGCGAACTTCCACGACGTCTTCGGTCGGAACGAGGATTTCCTCGAACTTGTCCTCAAGGCCCTTGATCGATGCTTCGATACGGATCGCGTCGGCGACCTTCTTCTCGAAGTTCGAATAGGCATGCACGATATACCACTTGGCAGACATACAGCCGCTCCTTAGCCCAGGGACAGAATGGTTTGGATGGTCCAGCTGATGAGAGAATCGACCCCCCAGAAGAACAGCATGGCGATCACGCTCAGGATCAGCACAAGAACGGTGGAGACCAGGGTCTCCTGACGCGTCGTCCACGTCACCTTGCGTGCTTCCTGGCGTACCTGCGACAGGTATTTGAACGGACCGACACCCTTTTTCTTGGGTGCAGCCGTATCAGCCTTGGCCGTCGAAGGCGTCGTATTCTTCGCGTTCCGCGTCATTCAAGTCCATCTGGCCCGCATGGGCCCTCTATTCAAGAGGTGGCTGGCACGATGCACATCCACCTGAAATTCCTTATGGCCTGGCAGGGGCGGAGGGACTCGAACCCCCGACCCTCGGTTTTGGAGACCGATGCTCTACCAACTGAGCTACACCCCTAGGACCACGCGCGGGATATCACAACGGACAACGCGCCGTCATATCCAGAGCGCAGGTGTCTACAATGGGCAGCGTGATAAGAAAACAGGCTAAACGCAGATTTGTGCCGCTCACCCTGGCCCAAAGGCCGGATTAACGGTGGCCCCGCAGAATCCAACCGGCACTCAAACGATGGTGAGCCGGGTCAAATGACGCGACCGAAACCCCGCTCAGACCACCCTCACGGAAAAAATCTGCCAGGATGGCGACCTGGCCCTCGTCCCGGGCTGCACGGCTCATCGACTGCATGCGATTGGCAAATCCGCGCAGGGCATGGCGCTGCCCTTCAACCCACTGCTCCATTTCATCGAGCCGATAGGCCAAAGGATTTGTTGCCACGCGGCCAAGGTCCGTCAACAAGCGGGCGACATGCGAGCGGGCAGCACCCAAACCCGCCGCATCCCGAGCCGTTTCTACCCGTTCAACCGAGCGGGCAAAGCGGGCGCTGGCAGGCTTGGCGGCGGCCGGCTCCAATCCGGCTTGTGCCGCCTTGTGTCTGATCTTCAACAGCGTCATGAATGACTTGAACACGCCGGAATCAAGCGTCGCGAGCAACAGGGCCTCGTCATCCTGGCAGCGCCTGTCGATGACGCCCCCCACCCGGTGAACAATAGCTTGTACAGCGCCGCCAGGTGCCACTACACGCGCCAGTTCCGCGAATGCCGTGGCACCGGCATATTCGACACCATACTGGCTGACGACGATATCCAGGGACTGATCGGGAACTGGCAGCCTCGCAGCGTCAGCGACGATTCCACTCACCGAAGCGCCGTCCAATCGCCTGACTGCAGCTCGGACGGCAGCCTCCGAATAGTCGCAACAGATTGCGTGCTGAGCGCCCCCATGTTCAGCGGCAATCGAGACAGCCTGCTCTGCAACAACTGCATTCCCACACGCCACATCGAGGATGCGACAGCGGCCGCCGCTCGACAGGCCGCCTTCAAGGAAGGGACGCCATACAGCGCGAAGCGCCTGCGCGTCCGCCTCGGAATTGACGACATGGGCGTCGCTGCCCTCGTCCTCCCAGAACTGCGCCCAAGCGACAGCATCACGTTCGGTATTTGCTTGCCTCGTCATCATGGCATTTTGCGGTGATGTCACCCAGTCGCAAGCCGTTTTGTGTCATTCGACTGAAATTCCATGGCCCGTCGATCAATGCTCATTCCAAAGAAAAAGGGCGGGTCCGAAGACCCGCCCTTCTCAATTGCGATCAAGCCAGAGGCTTAGAAGCGCAGGCGACCACCCACGAAGAGGCGACGGCCGAGCGTGTCGTACGTTGCCGGCCAGGTGTTGGCCTGCTCCGAAGCGGTCGAACCGAGTTCCGGAACGGCCGTGTCGGTGAAGTTGGTCACACCGATCGTCGCCGTGAAGGCTTCGTTCACGTCATAGTTGAACGTGATGTCGAAGTAGTTCTTCGCGGTGATGTCGTCGGACAGGTCCGAAACGGTCGCAGCCGTGGTCGGGTCCGCATCGAGCGCACCAATGTGACGCCAGCGCAGCGAGGTCGTGAACGGCCCCGTGTACCAAGACGTCTGCATGGAGTGCTTGTACTCCGGCGTCGGCTCACCACAGTCCAGACCATAAAGGCCCGCACATTCGATGACCGGCGACGAAGCCGACGTCGTGAAGTCAGCTTCAGAGACAAAACCACCGTAGTAGGTGATGGCCATGTCGCCCGGCAGACCGATGATGTCAGCGGAGAAACCGTAATCGACGCGGAGGTCAACACCGACAGCCGTCAGGGTTGCCACGTTGATCGGCGACAGGTTCGGCAGGAAGCCGTTGGCGCCCATTTCACCCGTAGCCGGGTTACGCGACGGGGTTGCCGCGCCAGCCGGATACAGCGTGTCACACGATGCCTGAATGCCGGTCAGGTGACATTCGTTCAGCAGCGTCTGAAGCGGAACCGTGGAAATCGCATCCTGGATCTCGATGTTGTAGTAATCGAGCTGGATGGTCAGACCTTCGATCATCGCCGGCTCGAACACCGCACCGATGGTGTAGGTGTCAGCCGTTTCGGCACCGAGACCGGTGTTACCACCGAACAGGGCTTCCATCTGGGCATTGCCCTGGAACGGAGCGCCCAGCTGGCCAGCCGGCACGCCGGCGGCAAGACAGGTGGCATCGATCGTGGCGGCCGAGTAGCTACCATTGGCGCCGCCGGAGCAAGGATCGCCTGCGCCCGGGAAGCCGTTGGTGAACGGTGCGAACAGATCGTTGACGTTCGGAGCACGAACAGCGCGGTTGAAGTTACCACGCAGACGGATCTGATCGTTGATCTGCCAGCCAAGACCAACAGCGAAGGTCTCGGTGTTGCCGACCGTGTTGTACTCAGACGTACGGAAGGCGAGGTTCGCGCTGAGAGATTCCACCATCGCCTTGCCGGTGATGAGCGGAATTTCGGCTTCTGCGAAGAACTCGTAGACGTCAACCACACCCGAAACAGGCAGGGAGGAGTTGAAGCCACGAACGTCCGGGCCAAGCACGGAGTCAGGGATCGATTCAGCGGAAGCTTCACGATACTCGACACCCATCACCAGAGCCGGAGCATATTCTGCCGTCGGCAGCTGGAAAGCAGGCAGTTCGCCGCTCACCGTAGCAACCGTCTGGAACATCTCGACATTGTCGATCTGAGCACCGGTACGAGAGATCGACTCCGCGCCGGCTGCAGACATGGAGTTCGGGCCGTTGAAGATATCAACGTAAGGCGCCGAGCAACCGCTGGCGATCGCCGTCGGGCCACCGTCGCAGAGCACACCGGCCTGCAGGGCGGAAACGGAGATGTTACCAGTCTGGATCTGCGAGATCGACGAACGCGAGAAGTTCGCGAACACGTCGTACGACCAGTTTTCGTTGATGTCACCACGGGCACCGAAGACGAGCTGGAAAGAGCTCGTGTCGCGGAGCGAGTTACGCGTGCCGATTTCCTGGTAACGACGGGAGGTACGGATCGTGGCCGTGCCGTCGCCATTGTTGGAAGCCGGATCGTTGGTGAACAGAGCCAGAAGGTCAGCCGGGAGCGTCGGGTTGTCCAGGTTGACGTTCAGGGTCACACCGGCCGGCGTCGGAGCCAGCTGGGAGTCGACCACGTTGTTCGCGTAGATGCCGCGACCGTACAGCTCGAGGTGCTCGTTGACATCATACGTGGCGAAAGCCGCGATGTTGTAACGCTCTTGCGGGAGCTGCAGGTAGTTCGACGGCGCGTAGTTATACGTGTCGTTCGGCGAACCAAAGCGCATCGGGTTGATGCTGCTGCCGGTGTTGAAGAAACCGGAGCAGATGTTGCTTGCACAGCTAGGATCGGCGGCGACGAGACCAGCGCCATAGGCACCGAAGTTCGACGACGTCGCACCGCGGAAGCGGGTGCCCGGGATGTTCGAGGAACCACCGGAGATGAAGCCGTTGGCGGCATTGCCGGGGCCCGGATCCCAGTTGCTCAGGGACGAGAAGTCACGGTCGCCCTGGAAGACGGCCTGACGGTCGGTGTAACCCATCGAGATGACAGCGTTACCGCGACCATCGTCGAAATTGCCGCCCATCGTGATGGACAGGGTCGTGATCTCGCCGTCGAGGTCACCCAGGGTGGTCTCGTGCGACGCGTTGATCTCGACGCCTTCGAAGTCGTCCTTCATCATGAAGTTGACGACGCCGGCAACAGCGTCCGAACCGTAAACGGCCGATGCACCACCGGTGACGATGTCGATAGACTCGACAAGCGCGGACGGGATGCTGTTGAGGTCGACGACCTGAGCCGGACCAGAGCCGACGAAGCGCATGCCGTCAACGAGGACGAGCGTACGAGTCGTGCCGAGGCCACGAAGGCTGACCGTTGCCGTACCGTTACCCGGGTTGTTCGAGGTCGAGTCGAACGCCGGAACAACTTGCGGCAGCGTGTTGATGAAGTCTTCGGTGTTGACCGTGTTCACAACCGCGAGCTGCTCAGCAGACACGTTCGTGATCGGGCTCGGCGCCACCGTATCGGTGCGCTGGATGCGCGAACCGGTTACGACGACGACGTCATCGTCTTGCGCCACAGCAGGAGCCGCAAAGGCCATACCGCTGATAAGCGTGCTTGCCATCAGGCAAGTCTTCAAGGACTTGGATCTCACTCTTAATCCCTCCGAGTAAGGTATACGGAACGGAACGGCCCCCCCGCCTCAATGAGCTGGCGAGCCCCCCCTCAGATCGGATCGCCCGAAAGCTTTCCATATTTGCAAGGTACGTCTGCGATTTCGGGGGGGTCAATGACATCTCACCGTCACAAACGGTGTTTGCGATACACTGTTGCAGGTTTGCCGCAGACGAATACCGCTATCCGGTGGCAGAGCCGAACCAGCCGTGCGTGAATTGAACGGCAGGGTCAGACCGGGAGCAGATCGAACGGTGCGGTCACCCGAACCTCGTCACTCTCAAATGGCTCGACGCCGTGCCAAAAATAAGACGGGAAGACAATGGCGCAGCCAGGTTCTGGCTGAATATATCGTTCGACTGGGAGGTCCAGCCCAGGAAGGCCCGGAGCCCCGATGCGCAGCCAGCCGGCCCGCTCGCCGGCCATCACGGATGCCGGAACACTGACATAGTAACTGGCACTGACCCACCCCGCCGGATGGACATGGTCGACATGACCGCCCCCGGACCTCAGGCGAACCGACCAGGCCCCGGCCAATCTGGAACGGCCGGTATTTCGCGCCAGGAAAGGGTGAGACGGATCCACAGGCAGTTCTGCCAGATATCGGGCCGCCAGACCCTCCAGCGCCGTCGCGAGGGCCCGAATCACCGGGTCATCATTGTTCCACAACCGCCCCGCGGACTGGGTCCCGCCAAACAGGGTCTGCTCGAGAGGCGCTGCGCCATCGGCATGCAGTCGCTCGATCCGGTCGGACAGCGCCGCGTTGAAGGCAGCCAGAGACTCATATCCGGGCGGCGTCTCAATCCACATCTTGCGAGCGAACCGGTCATAATCGCAAAGGGCGGCGTAGCGAGGATTGCCCGTCTGACGCCAGGCCACCGACTGCAGGGCCAGGTGTTTTTGCAGGTGAGCGGCCGGCGGATCGCCAACCAGTACATCGGTCGCGCCTTCCCAATCCGCGTTTACAAGAAGGGCTTCAGCAAGGACATGGCGGGCGCCCCAGTCCTCACCTCCGCTGGCATCAAACGCCAACCGGGCATCCTCCAGCGCACCTCGCAAATCGCCACAACGAAGCCCCAACTCGCTGCGGACCATGGCCGCCTTCACCGCGCTGGCGTCACGGGCCAGTGCCGCATCCGCCGCCGCCCGTGCCGCTTCCGGCCGCCCTGAGCGCATCTGCAGCCGGGCCAGGACTTCATAGAGGCGCGGATCGCCGCTCACCGCGATTCGTCCCTGCAAGGTGGTCAGAGCCTTGTCGCCCTGCCCTGCCTCCGCCAAAAGGCCGGCCAGGTCAGCGTGATATCCCGGGTCATCAGGGGCCAGCGCCAGGGCCTGCCGATAGGCCTGCTCGGCCCCGGTGATATCGAGACTGGTGCGAAGGCTGTGTGCCAGCTGGGCATGGGCCTCGGCCAGACCTGGTGCCATGCCACAAGCGTCACGCAAATCCGCACAGGACGCCTCGATCTCCCCCGTTTCACGCCGCAATGCGCCGCGATTGATGCGCGGCTGCACCGCTTGCGGATCAGCCGCGATCGCGCCGTCATAGGCACGCCTCGCTGCATCCGGATTCCCGGCGCGCCGCTCGACATTGCCAAGTGCGTTGAGCAGCAACGCGTGATTGGGAGCCTGATCGAGAACCGCATTGATCGCCGTCCGCGCGGCCTCGAAATCCTCACCTTGAGACAGGGTAATCGCCAGATTCATGCGGGCATCGGCAAACCCTGGTGCCAATCGCAAAGCCTCACGATACGCCGCCACCGCAGCGTCCAGCCGACCGGCTCGCTGATGATGGTTGCCGAGATTATTGTGGACCGCATGCGGCTGGGGGTGACAAAGACCTGCCGCCAGGAAATCGCTGACCGCGCCGCTGTCATCTCCGGTCCGGCTTCGGGCCATGGCCCGAAGCATCAGGGCATCGGGCTGGTCAGGCTGCGTATTGAGGACCCCGTCGAGGAGCGTGAGCGCCTCGCCAAAACGTCCGGCCTGCAGCAGGCCCGCGGCGCGCTGCAGCGTCTCCATCATGAGCGGGACTTTCCGCCACCACCAAACAGGCGTTGCCAGAATCCACCGCTGGCGACAGGCACCCGGGCGGTTTCAGGCGCTGCTGTCTTCACGTCAGGAGCCGCGCCATCCCCGGCATTATCGGTGCCCAGCCACTCACCGGTCTTGGCATCGACACCACAAGCGCCGATAGCCTCATCAAAATCGCCAAGCCACTCCAGATAGGGTGTTGTGGAGTCCAGATGGTCCGCGGACGGGGGACGGCGGACCTGCATGGCGCTGAAAGTCATGATCTGGCGTTCCAGCTTGTAGAACTCCAGGCAGTTGTCATCCCAAGAAAGCCCCATGCGATCGAACAGGGACCGCAAGGTCGCCTCGAACTCGACAACCAGTGTCTCGTACTGAACCGGCGTCACCGTTTGCGGATAGGTCCGCTGCCAGTAATCGCACAGGCGCGCCTGCTCGGCATAATAGTGTCGGATGTCGTCGAGTGAATGGGCGAAGGGCCACTGCCGGGTAAAGTTGCGCCGGAAAATGGAAAAGGCCGTTTCCAGCGGTCGGCGACGGATATGGATGACCGGCGATTGCGGGAAGAGTTGGCGGATAAGACCAACCGCCTGGAAATTGCTGGGCTGCTTGTCGGTCACCCATTTGGCACCATCGAGCCCGTATTCACGCAGCTGGCGGAAATAGATTTCCCGCCACTCGGCCAGCACTCCCTCGGGTATCGGCCCACCGCGCCAGCCATTGGCGGCGGCCCAGCGCTCGAACTGCTCGAAAATATAGGGCAGCGCCGGAAGCTCGCCGGAGGGCTCGATATCGGCATGGGCTGACACCGCGGCCTCCAACAGCGTCGTGCCCGAGCGCGGCATGCCGACAATGAAGATGGGGACCGGCCCGGACACGGGAATGCCGGCCGGTTCGCGCCCGTCGAACTGGCCCATCAGACGGTCGACCCGCTGGTGCTGGGCGTCCCGGTCATAGCCCGACTCCAGCTTGCCATTATGCTGCAGCCACTTCACCTTATTGGCCCGTTCCCAGGTCGCGAAGGCGTCAGCGCGACGCTTGCGGCGATGATAGGTATCACCCAGCGCGAATAATGAGACCGACTGCCGATCTGCCGGCAGATCGGTGGCGTCGCGCGCGGTTTCAAGCACAGCCAGCTCGCTATCCTCGATCCGGCCGCCGGTCGTCTCGGCGAGGAAAGCGCAGGCGTCGAGATGATCGGGATGGGCCGCGAGGATTCGACGGCAATAGGTCTCCACTTCCTCGACACGACCGGCGAAATTGCCAATCCGGGCCAGCCCGAACAGGGCGTCTGCCGAATTCGGGTCGATTTCCAGTGCCGCTTCAAAGGTCTGTCGCGCGGTCTCGGTGTCACGAGCGCCAAGATACAAACGCCCCAGCGCCGCCAGGGAGCCCGGGTCGCGCCCGCGCTCCGCCACAACCGGCCGGAAAATCTCGATCGCACGACGATAATAACCCAGTTGGGACAGCGCCTGGGCCAGGGCGCCGCGCGCGTCATTGTCGTTCGGGACAACATCCAGCCACGCCTGGGCAACCTCGCGAAGGAGACTCCAATCGGCGCGATTTCGCGCGATAGCAGCCTTGATCGCATAGCCCTCAGGCGGCATCCCTCCCCCCAGCGCCGCTTGCGCGATATCCAGTGCGGCCTCGGCGTCGTCAGCGCGACCAAGTTGCATTTCCAGCCCGGCCAGACGGATCGCCACGCTGGCACGGGCGGGGTGTTTGCCCTCGGCCTTCAGCGCCTTGCTGAAACAGGACGCCGCCAAGGGCAGATTGCCGCCAATTCCGGCGAGGTCGCCCAGGCGGCCCCAGATATCAAAACGACCTGTGTCGCACTCACTGGCGCGACGCGCAGCATCCAGTGCCGCCGCCGCATTGCCTTCGGCTTCCAGCTGGATCGACCGGTAGAGGTGGACCGATGCATTGTCGGCATCCGCGGCCTCCGCCCGGTCGAGCCAGGCCCGACCGCCCGCTACATTGCCGCATTCGATGTCACATATCCCCAAAAGACCCATCGCTTCAGCGTCATCCGGGCGCGTCTCCAGAACCGTATGGCAGAGCGCTCGGGCTTGATCGAATGCATCCTGAAGGCGCAGGTCTCGCGCCTGGGCCAGGCGTGGGTCCAGGGTCATCCCGCAGCTCCTGCAGGCGCATCATTGCGGAACCAGCCTGTGATCTGGTAGCGCCCTTCGCCGGCAAAGGGCGACACGGGACTGACCGCATGCATGCGGCGGCCATCGAAGATCGACAACATGTTGAAGCGTGGCAGGAAGGCCCGCGACACGTCCAGCCCGTCTTCGACCAGCATCAGCAAGCCCCCCCAGTCGGTCTGCCAGTTGCGGGTGAAACCGAGCGTGTAGGCGGCGACGCGTTCCTGGTCGTGACCTTCATCAACATGGCGGGTCAGGAAATGCCCCCGGGCATAGCGGGTCGCCTGGGCGTCTGCCTTGGTAACCACAGGTGCACCAGTGACGGTCCGGCCGAACTGCAGGAATTCGGGAGAGTTCAAGAACTCGGTGATGCGGTGGACAGGATGCCCCGGATCCCAATGCGAAGTGTAGGCCTGGATCATCGGATAGGCGTCGTAGAGATAGCCGTAATTCTTCTGGGCCCGCTGCATCACAGCCCCGATCTGGGCCGAGATCGCGTCACGGCCCATGCGCTGCACATCCTGCTGGGTCAGCTGGACGACAATCTCGCCGTCACCGCCGGGAGTCGGCTCGGGAAAGACGATGCGCCAGTTAAGCGTATCACGCAGGATGGCGCTGATCTGGTCGGCCAGTTCGGGTTCGAATACGTCCGGTATCTGGACCAGCTTCTCTTGCGCGTAGAGACTCGCCCAATGGGCCGCGTCCAGGGCCGGATTGAGACGGAGGTTGAGCGATTCGGACATGGGCGGGCACCAGCGGCAACAAACAGACCGAAAACACCTATCCAGACCACCCCACCCTGTCCAGATGAGCGGTCAGCGCCGCGCCCGGGGATGTCGCAAAGAAAACGGCGCGCCCCGGATGGAGCGCGCCGCATTCACGTGTCGATGTCGCGTGCGACTACTCGATGATTTTCGAGACGACGCCGGCGCCGCCCGTTCTGGTTGACGGTTGGGCCGGCCGGTTTGTCTCAAAGACTATTCAATAATCTTCGAGACGACGCCGGCGCCGACGGTGCGGCCACCTTCACGGATTGCGAAGCGGAGCTTCTCTTCCATGGCGATCGGCACGATCAGCTCGACATTCATTTCGATATTGTCGCCCGGCATCACCATTTCCGTACCTTCGTTCAGCGTCACAACACCGGTAACGTCGGTGGTGCGGAAGTAGAACTGCGGGCGGTAATTGGTGAAGAACGGAGTATGACGGCCGCCTTCTTCCTTGGTCAGGATGTAGGCTTCAGCCACGAACTTGTGGTGCGGCGTGATGGAGCCCGGCTTGGCCAGAACCTGGCCACGCTCGACACCTTCACGGTCCACGCCGCGAAGCAGCACGCCGACATTGTCGCCAGCCTGGCCCTGATCGAGCAGCTTGCGGAACATCTCGACGCCGGTGCAGGTCGTCTTCGTGGTGTCACGGACACCGACGATTTCGATTTCTTCACCAACCTTGACGACACCGCGCTCGATACGGCCGGTCACAACCGTGCCGCGGCCCGAGATCGAGAACACGTCCTCGATCGGCATCAGGAAAGGCTGGTCGATCGGACGCTCAGGCGTCGGGATGTACTCATCCACAGCCGCCATCAGCTCAAGGATCTTGTCCTTGCCGATATGATCGTCACGACCCTCAACAGCCGCCAGAGCCGAACCCGCAACGATCGGCAGATCGTCGCCCGGGAACTCGTAGGAGGACAGAAGTTCGCGAACTTCCATCTCGACCAGCTCGAGCAGCTCTTCATCGTCAACCTGGTCAACCTTGTTCAGGAAAACCACCAGTGCCGGAACGCCAACCTGGCGGGCCAGCAGGATGTGCTCGCGCGTCTGCGGCATCGGGCCGTCAGCGGCGTTCACAACCAGGATCGCGCCGTCCATCTGCGCCGCACCCGTGATCATGTTCTTCACATAGTCAGCGTGGCCCGGGCAATCAACGTGGGCGTAGTGACGGTTGGCCGTCTCATACTCAACGTGAGCCGTCGAAATCGTGATGCCGCGTGCCTTCTCTTCAGGCGCACTGTCAATCTCGTCATAACCCTTCGCGGTACCGCCGGACGCTTCCGCCAGTACCATCGTGATCGCAGCCGTCAGCGTCGTCTTGCCGTGGTCAACGTGACCAATCGTGCCGATGTTCGCGTGCGGCTTGGTGCGCTCAAACTTTTCCTTCGCCATGATCTTACCTCTTGAACGCCGATCTTGATCGAGAAGATGGGCTATAGACTTGGATGTATTGATTTCATTGGATACGGCGAGGCCATACCCGTCAGACCGGCGCGGGATAGCGTCGCTCGCCGTGGAAGGCAAGTCCGAAGCGCGGATCGGGTGTTTCGGCTGCAGATGGGCAGACCGTCAACACAGGGCGACGAAAACGTCAGGCTCAGGTTTTCAATGAGAAGAAAATGGAGCGGGTAGTCGGGATCGAACCGGCATCCTCAGCTTGGAAGGCTGCTGCACTACCATTGTGCTATACCCGCATGTCCCAAGGGACGGGCGATGTGTTTAGCGAATTCACTTCGGTGCGTCGAGGGGGCGGATACATTGAAGCCTGCAAGTGGGCAATCCGGCAGCGCTGACAGGTGAGCCGATCAGCCGGCGCGGCTGGCCGACACTGTCTTGTCAGACGAGCAGAGCTCGGGTTCGACACGATTCCGCCCACCGCGCTTGGCGCGGTAAAGATACTCGTCGGCGCGCGCGAGGAGGTCTGTCGCGCTCGCATTCACATCGCACTCGGTTACGCCGAAACTGGCTGTCGGCGAGACCGAACCGCGCCCGTCCACTTGTATAGAAATCGCGGCGATCATCTTGCGCATGCGTTCCGCCATCAGCCGCGCCTGCTGCCCCGACACACCAGGCAGGACGACGACGAACTCTTCACCGCCGATACGGCCGAGCATGTCTGACGTCCGTAAGGCCTGCTTTACCACCCGCACGGTTTCGATCAGGACCCGGTCGCCGGCGAGGTGCCCGAATGTGTCATTGACCCGCTTGAAATGATCGAGATCGAAGACAACAACAGCGAACGGTATCCCGGTTTCGCGATGGCGGTCGGTTTCCGCGGCCAGGATCTGGTCAATTGCCGCGCGATTGGCGGCACCGGTCAGGGCATCCGTCGCGGCCCGTTCGCGGAAATGGGCCATTGAAATCTCGGCCGCCTTCCTGGCCGTCTCAAGGCGATGGGCCGCGTTGACCATCTCACGTCGGAAAATCGTCGCCCCGATGAAAATGAAAATGGCGGCCCCACCCAACGCCGTGAGCAAGGTCACATTGCTGCTGGTGACCGAATAACCGGCGGTTTCGGGAGATTGGACGACACACCCCACATAGATCGACAACGCCGCCAGCAAATAGGCAAGACCGGTCCGCCACCCGACGGCCAACGTAAACGTCATGATACCCGGGAGCATCATGATATTGGCAGGCGATATCAAGGCCTTGCCCATGGCCGCCATGCCGACCAGCATGACCAGCAAGAGCGACCCGAGCAATCGCGCACGGATCTTGTAGTCATTGGCTGCATTGACCCAGATCGGCGCCACAAGGCAGATCAGCGACGCGATCGCCCCCGTCACCAACAGGCCGGGCTGGTCTTCCAGGAATTCCAAGCTGACCAAGGTGACCGTCATACCTGCGATTCCGGGCAGCACGCAAAACGCCGACAATGATCGACGCGACGCGATGTCCATGTGCTGATCGGTGCTATCTGCCGGCCAGTACCGTCGCAGCATGACGGATTTCCCTCCCAACTCGAAAGGAAAGCCTAGCGCAAATTTGTTTAAAGCGTCTGAAGGCGAGGCCGATCGACGCGATCCCAATAATCTTCTGGACGATCAAGACAAAGGTCTAGCGGAAGGGACGAACCAACGTCGAACCATACGGGCTTGCCCGCGCGGTCGCGGGCCGGTCCATCGGAGCGTCTGCGAAGCGGACTGCCGTGAGACTACCACAACCGCTTGTTCGCGAACGCCTTACCGGAGCCGGTCTTGAGGTACCGCTCGAACGCGTAGGCAGCACCTTTGCTTTGAAATGCGAGATAGCTCACCAGCTTCCAGGGTCGAAATTTCGCGGTATGTGGCGATCCGCCAGCATTGTGTCGAGCCAGTCGTGCCTTCAAGTCCGACGTGCAACCCGTATAACGTTCGCCCGCCACCGAGCTTTCAATGAGGTAGACGTCGTGCACGGCGATGCCTCGTTCGCATTGCACACAATTACAACGAGCAAATCCAGACGGCAAACCATAAAGGTGTTCGTAGCGATAAACTGCGGTCTGCCACCATAGACTGAGCTTGCACGAGGAGGACGTCCGGAATTCACGGCATGAAAGTTCGGGAAAAGCTCGCGGCGGCGTATTCGCTATCCTTCGCCAAGGCTTCGGAGAGCACCTCTTCGCCCCGGGTGCGCGCTGCGGGTGGCGTGCCACCCGAAGCCCGCAGGGCGAAGGGTGGTGGAGGGGGTTGGATTCGAACCAACGTACGCTCTCGCGGCCAGATTTACAGTCTGGTGCCTTTAACCACTCGACCACCCCTCCACAGGGTGCCTTCAGGCCGCGACTTAACCGGCCTTTCGGAAACCTGCAAGAAACAGTCTCAGCTTGCGGAGAGGCATGTTATGCCTCGGCAAATCAAGCGACCGCCCCAAAACAGGAGCGCGGACTATAGTGACGAAGACTCCCATGCGCAACACCTCCAAACGCCCCGATTACAGCCGCCGCTCCAAGCCTGCTGGCACAGGGGATTCAGGCTGGATCTGGGGCCGCCACGCAGTGCTCGCCGCAGTGGCCAACAAGCGCCGCGAAATCCTCGAACTGAAGGTCACCCGCAATGCCGCTCGGGACCTGCCCGACGGTACCGATCACCAACAGGTCGAACCCAAGGTCATCGACAATGCGCTGCCGGAAGGCGCCGTGCACCAGGGCTTCGCTGCCCGGGCCCGGGCCCTGCCCTCCGAATCCGTCAATGGCGTGATCGACCCGACCCATGGTGCCCTTCTGGTGCTCGACCAGATCACCGATCCACACAATGTCGGCGCCGTGCTGCGCTCGGCGGCGGCGTTCGGGATCCGTGCCGTCATCATGCAGGACCGCAAGGCCCCGCCGCTGTTCGGTACGGTGTGCAAGAGCGCGGTCGGCGCGGCCGAGCGCGTCGCCCATGTGCGGGTGACCAATATCGCCGACACGCTGCTGGAGTTCAGCAAGGCCGGCCGGCATGTGCTGGGACTGGCCGGAGAGGCCGAACTCGACCTCGCAACGGCCCTCGCCGCCCCGGACGGCAAGGGCTGGGGGCCCGGCCTGGTCCTGGTGATGGGGTCGGAGGACAAGGGCTTGCGCCAGCGCGTGGCCGAGTGCTGCGACCAGCTCGTGCGCATCCCGATGACCGATACCGTCGAAAGCCTGAACGTCTCCAACGCAGCGGCCATTGCGCTTTACGAGGCAGCAAAATGGCGCCCCGTCAGAGACGAGACGCCATCCGCTTGATCCGACCCTCCTGCGGGAGGCTGTGGGGCCGGATGCTTTCAGTGTCTTGGCTAGTTGGCGTCGCCGACGCGCAGGACGGTCCGGCCATTGCGGGTCCAGTTGACGCTGCCTTCGATCTCGGAAATCGACACGTCGCCGCCGCCATTCTCGCGCACGACCAGGTCGACGGCCGTGCCACCGAAGGAAATATCACCGGAGCCACCGATATAGGCCTCGAAAGGCTGGGCGCGGCCATCACGAACCGCAATATCGCCAGACCCATTGATGCGGGCCGAGAAGGCGCCATTCATGCTGGCGGCCTCGACATCACCGGAACCGGAAATACCGACCGCGAGCCCGGCCACCTGACCGAATTCGACATCGCCGGACCCATTGATGCTGACGTCGGCATCGCCGTTCACATCGTCGGTCAGCACATCTCCTGAACCATTGATGGAAACACTGACTTCGCGACCGATCGTGCCGGTCTCGATATCGCCGGACCCATTGATACTGATATGCGCGGCTGCGCCGATGGCACCGGTGGTGATGTCGCCGGAACCATTGATCGCCATACGCGCCTCGCCGGCAATATCGCCGACATCAAGACGCCCACAGCTGTTCATTGACAGGTCCGCACTGCCCAGATCACCCGCCGTGCCCACATAGGCACTGTCGTCCAGGCCAAGCGCCAGCGAAGCCGGCGCGGTGATCACAAGGCTGGGATACTCATCAATGCTGTGACGACGGCCGCGATTGAGGCCGATGCTCATCGTGTTGTTGCGGGTGCTGCAATTGGTATTGCGCAGGCGCAGCCCGCCATCGATGCGCACGGTCGAACCGGAATGCGACACGGACGGATCGTCGACAAGACCGCCGGTATTGGTCATCGAAACCGAAATGGCGTCCGACGAACCCGTGCGGATTTCAATCCGGCCCACGAAATTCTCGATCTCCAGACGCTCTGCGTCATAGTTGCCAACGTCATTGGCCTGCAGGCTGGCGCCGGCTGTCATCGAGAACAGGGCGATGCCGGCAATTGCGGCGCTGGTAGCAAGCAAGATCGGTTTGGTCATGGGGCGTCCCTCCTGGTGGCTTCATCCCTTGATGCAGGTCGCGGCCTGATCGGATGCATGATTGACCGGACGATAGGCACCCCGGACATGCCGGGCACTGTCCGGAACATGACAGGTCCGTAAGTTCGGCAAAATGCAGGGCGATTCTCGGCGAACCGATCAGCCCGGCCAAAGCTCGAAAACCAGGGTGGCTATCGGCGTTCCGATCGCATAGCCCAGAACGCCGACCAATACGCCAGGCGTGACAAGATCCTTCCAACCTTTCGCGGCAGCCAGCGCAGGCGCGGTTGTCGCTCCCAAAATTGCGGCATTGGACGCCGTGATTAATTCCGGCAGTGACAAGCGAAGCACGCTGCCGACGCCGAACACAATCACCGCATGAACCGCCAACATGATCCCGATCAGCCCAAACAGGACTGGCGCCTGCTGGAGCAGAGAAATCACGTCCGCGCCCGCCGCAATCATGGCGAAGAACACAAAGCTCAAGGCAATTCCCATCTCATAGCCGCCACGAAGCCCACCAATTGTCTTTGGAAAGGCTGTGGCCGGAATGAGCGCCAGGACGGAAATGATAGCAAATTTCCACTTCCGGCCAGCGTCGTCCCAAATGGCGTCGAGCTGATCCGCCAGGGCCGAACCAATCGCGACGACAATCAACGCATAGGCAGCCGACAAACAAAGCGACGCCGCAGTGATTGGCCGGGCCTCCTCGACCTCGTCATCGCCCTCGCTATGATCGATAGGCTTGAAACGCTTGGCCAACCAAGCCCATCCAGGCATCAAGGCGAGCAGCGCCAGGAAGAAACCGGAATACAGATTGTCGACCGCTGTCATCGCCGAAGCCCAACTTGGGTCTGCGGCACCCAGACCGGTAGATGACATCAACGCACCGTAATTGACGGAGCCGCCGATATAGGTGGCCGTAAAGGCCCCTACCGCCGCAGCTTGCCGTGTGCCCAGCGTCGCCGCTTCGGTACCGGCCGCATAGTCCCCGATATCGATCAGCGAAAACGCGATGATCGCGCCGACTACGGTTCCAACCGCAGCCAGCAGGAAGGCCCCCGCCATTCGCGTTGTCTCGAAAAAGATCTTCTTGAGGTCAGCCTTCATCAGGAAGAGCGGAATCAATACGGGAACGAAATAGGTCCAGACAAAATCATAGGCTGGCGCGGTGGACGGTATCAGGCCGATATTCGACGCAATGATCGCCAGAAAAATCGCCCAGACGGCACCGGTCAGCAGCGCGCCGATACGAGTTTTTTCAATCAGGAAGCCAGCCGCCGCAATGGCGAAAAGGCTCGCCATGACCGCCAAATGATTATCCGCTGAAATCAATGACATGAAACTTCCCCTCAATTATTGCCGCGAACCTACCCGTGCGATGATCGGCGCGCAAACAGGTCACCCCGCAAAGGCGGCCTCACGCGCCATGGCGCGCTTGTAGGCCGGGCGTTCGACCAGCTGGCCGACATAGCCGGCGAACGGCTCGACCCGCTCGAGCAGGTTGAAATTCATCATGAAGTTCAGCGTCGACCCGATCATCAGGTCGGCGGCAGTGAACTTGTCACCGACCAGGAAATCGCGACCGTCCAGCGCATCCGCCAGTGTCGCCTTGACCGAAGCCAGGTCGCCCCAACCAGCCATCTGGCGCGGTGTCTCGCGTGACATGGCCTTGTCGATGAAGGACGGCTCGATCACCGATCCGGTGAAAAACAGCCATCGCAGATAGCTGCCGCGACCGGTTGCATCGATGGCGGGGGCCAGCCCCTTTTCCGGGTAGCGGTCGGCCAGCCAGGCGCAGATGGCCGGGCTTTCGGTAATCAGCTCACCGCCGACATCGAGCGCTGGCACCTTGCGCATCGGATTGACCGCACCATAGGCCTCGGACTGGATGTCATCGCGGATATTGACGATGCGGACTTCGAAGGGTTCGCCGATCTCCTCCAGCATCCACAAAGCGTGAAAGCCGCGCGTTTTCGGGCAGTGATAGAGTGTCAGTTCGGTCATGTCTGTCCTGCTCCCGGTCAGGCTATGCGAATGTCATCCGGCTTCCACACACGCGTCCGCCTCAATCTCGATCAGGAATTGCGGACCGATGAAGCGCGATATCTCGACCATGGTGGTTGCGGGCGGGTGATCGCGGAACACGTCACCATGGGCCCGGCCGAAGGCCTCCCAATGGTCGATATCGGTGACGAACATCCGCGTCCGCACGACATCGCTCATCGAAGCGCCGACTTCGGCCAGGGCCTTGGCGATGATGTCCAGGCAACGGCGCGCCTGGCCTTCCGGATCGCCGACCGCAAAGGGCTGACCGTCGTCGTCAAGCGACACCGTGCCGGTAACCCAGACCAGATCGCCACGCCGGATCGCGCGGCAATATCCGACCTGTTTTTCCCAGCTGGCGCCGGTAAAGCTGCGCTGCGTCCCCGTGCCCATGACCCTATTCAGAGCCACTCGGCGCGAGAATGTCGAGCGCGACCGCGGCCATCGCCTCGGTGGCCTGCGTGATCGAACCTTCCGGGTCGTCCGGCGCAAAGAAGGGCGAGTGGTTGGACGGCGGAACCAGACCACGGGCAGTGTAATCGTCCAGCGTTGCCTGGGTCGTGCCGCCGACCCAGAACATGAAGGTCGGGATATTGTGCTCGGTGCGATGATAGCGCGAGAAATCCTCGCCGCCCATCACAGGCGAGGCCTCGACGACGGCCTCGGCGCCGAATCGGCCGCGCATGGTTTCAACGGCGCGGGCCGCCAGATCCGGATTGTTGAACAGGGCCGGCGTGTAGGTCTCCTCGATCTCGACGCGCGGATATTCCTCCGGTGTCAAACCGTAGGAGGCCGCCTGGTTCGCCGCGATGCGCTGGATCCCGGTGAGGAGCTGCTCACGCACCTCGTCGGTATAGGAACGGACTGTCAGCTGCAGGTGTGCACCGTCGGAGATGATGTTGTGCTTGGTGCCGGCATTGAAGGCACCGACCGTCACAACGGCCGGTTCGAGCGGGGAGACTTCCCGCGAGACCAGGGACTGCAACGACACGACAATCTGCGAGGCCAGATAGATCGGATCCTTCGTGGTGTGCGGATAGGCACCGTGGCCACCACGTCCCTGCACATGGATGTCGACCGAATCGACATTGGCCATGGCAAAGCCCGGCACATAGGTGATGGTGCCGGTCGGGATGGCAGAGAAGGTGTGGAAGGAGACATTGAAGTCGGGCAGCGGAAAGCGTTCGAACAGGCCGTCCTCGATCATTGCCACGGCGCCCTCGCCCAACTCCTCGGCCGGCTGGCCGATCAGCACCAGTGTGCCGGACCACTCATCGGTCCGCTCGACCAGCTGACGTGCGGCACCCACCAGGGCGGTCATGTGGGTATCGTGCGCGCAGGCATGCATGACCGGGTTCTCGACACCGCGAAGATCCGTTCCGGTAACCTGGGAGGCGTAGTCCAGCCCGGTCTGTTCGGGCACGGGCAGACCATCCATGTCGGCGCGCAGCATGAGGGTTGGCCCGTCGCCATTCTCCATCACGGCAACAATGCCGGTCTGGCCGACGCCTTCTGTCACCTCGAAACCCAATGTCCTCAGCTCGCTGGCGAGGCGGGCGGCCGTTTCGACCTCCCGGAAGGACAGTTCCGGATTGGCATGGAAGTGCTGGTAGAGATCTTCCAGGTGGGTTTCATAGTCGGCAGCGATCGCGGTGCGCAGGGCGTCATCACCCGCCACGTCCTGGTATGCCAGCGCAGCAGGCTGAGCAGACAGGGTGAGCGCAAGAGCGGCGGCGGCCGTCATCAATTGGCGTTTCATGATCGAGTTCCCCTCATTGAGTTGACGCCATTCGACCCAGCTCGCGAGCAAAGGTCAATGGATACCCGCTCCGGCGCCAGACGGGGGACGGCGATATCCACAATCCCGTACGCCTGACGGCAGCGCAGCCTTGCCTCTGTCGTGCGCCAGACCGTCTACTGTCCGGCATGACAGACACCGTTCTCTCCCTGCAGGGCGTGACCCTGCGCTACGGCAAACTGACCGCGCTCGATGCCGTCGACCTGGCGATTCCCGCCGGTGCGATCTATGGCTTTCTTGGCCCGAACGGGGCGGGCAAGACGACCGCGATCCGCTGCGCCATGGGACTTCTGACGCCGCAGTCCGGGCGTGTGCTGATCGACGGTCATGATCTCAGGCAAAGTCGCCGCAAGGCGCTAGCGAGTGTTGGCGCCGTGATTGAGACACCGGCGCTGTTTCCCAATCTGACCGGTCGGGAAAATCTCGACATCACACGGCGCATGCTCGATGCCCCGCCTGCCCTGATCGACCGGGCGCTGGAGCTGGTCGACATGCGCGACGCGGCCGATCGCCGGGTTGGCCAATACTCACTGGGCATGAAACAGCGCATGGGTCTGGCTCGCGCGCTTCTCGCCGAGCCTCGCCTCTTGATCCTGGATGAACCGACCAACGGGCTCGACCCGGCCGGAATTCGCGACATGCGCGCCCTTATCCGCGCCCTGCCCGAACGGACAGGCGCCACCATTTTCATGTCGAGCCACTTGCTGTCGGAAGTCGAACAACTGGCCAGCCATGTCGGCCTTCTGCAGCAAGGGCGCGTCGTCTTTGACGGCACTCTTGCTGCCCTGTCCGAACAACAGGCCCCCCGCCTGCTGGTCACCGCCACTCCCGCCGACACGGCACACGAGGTGATGACCGCGAGCGGCTTTGCCGGCGTCATCCGCGACAAGGACCAATTCACCCTGACCGACCCGGAAGCGATCACCGCCGAGCGGGTCGCCGCGCTCAATGCGGCGCTGCACGCTGCTGGATGCCAGGTCAGCCAACTGACCCTCGACCGTGCCGACCTGGAGACGACCTTCATGACCCTCACCGGCCACGGGGAGGCCCGGACATGATCAATATCCTGATAGCCGAAGCCACCAAATTGCGTCGCTCGCTGGTGCTGCTGGTCGCGGCCACCCCACCGGTCATGGTCTTCGCCCTGGGCGTGCTTGTCGTGGCCAGCGGCAATGCGCCGGAAAACTGGGCCATGCACACCATGGCCGGCTCGGCCATCTGGGCCTTTTTCCTGCTGCCGATGAGCGTCATCGGTATCACCGCCCTGATCGCACAACTGGAACACGGCCCGGGCACCTGGTCGCACACGCTGGCGCTGCCGGTCCCGCGCTGGCAGGTCTTCCTCGCCAAGGCACTGGTCAGCCTCGGCTTGATGGCGATTGTGTCCGCTGCCGTCGCCGCGGCCGGCTATGCCAGCGCCATGATCGGCCTGCAATTGGGCGAGGATGCCGTGATGGAAGGCGGGTTCGACCCGGCCCTCGCCTTCGAGCTCTACGGCAAGATGTTCATTGCCGGACTTCTGGTGATGGCGATCCAGTGGACGATGGCGATGCGGTTTCGCAGCTTTGCCGCGCCGGTCTCGGTCGGCATCGGCGGGACTTTCGTGGCCGTGGCCGCGACAAGCGCCGAGAAGGGCCTCTATTTCCCCTGGCTGATGCCGGTCAATGTGCTGGCCTCGGAGAGCGGACGCGGAGACCTCGCCATCCTGATGGGCGGGATTGGCGGCGTGATCGTCTTCGCCCTCGCCATTGTCTGGCTCAGCCGTCGCGACTGGGGCTGATCAGACCGGTTTCGCCTTGAAGTGACGGATGTCTTCCTGGGCGGCCAGGCAGGCCGGACGCAATTGTTCAGCCTGCGGGAAGTCATGGATGCGGGCCCACAGCGTGTCTTTCAGCGCCGCCGGATAGGCCTTGAACCGCCGCGCCGCATGGCCGATGGCCAGAATGCCGGCATTGACCATCCACGGGTCATTGGCAGTCGACGCAAATTCGAGCGGCGCGGCCAGCGCGTCCAGGTCTTCACAATCCATCGCGATCTTCACAATGTCGGCAGGGGCGTAGCGGGTCGGCAATTCAATCATCCAGTTGCGTTTGAGCGATGCGCACCGGGCCGGGCAAGTGACAGGCCTCGATCACCGGCGGTGGCGTTTCGAAAAAGAAGTCATGCGTCCGGTTGCGGCGGCCTTCCTTGGCGTCGTGAAAGGCCTGACCGTCCGTTCGCATGACCTCATAAGCCGGTCTGTCATCCTCGGGAAGGTCCGAGGCGATCCTTGCTGACACAATGATGTCACGAGCTCCCGTGTCGGCGATCACACCGGAATTCACCGCCGGGTCGCCGCGGCGCAACGCCTGGACATGCTCCATCCCGTCAATCACCCGGCCAAAGACCGTCATGATGCGGTCGAGATGGCGGGGTCCCTGCCCGATCACGATGTAAAATTCCACGTCGCCGCTGTCGGGATCATTGTCGCGGGCCATGGCCACCGTGCCGGGACAATGGATCGGCCAGACTTCATCACCCGCCTCATTCGTGGCGGCCGGGAAACCGGCGACATGACCAACTTGCGGTGCGTAGAGGTCGTCATCGATCATGGGCGTGAAGGTCACCGACGAAGCCGCGACCGTGAATTCACCGGCCAGCGTCGGGTATTGCGGCAGCTCGACCGAGTCCGCTTCCTCACCGCGCCCGCCCTGGGCAACGAAACCATCGATCACGCGATAGAAGCTGCGCCCGTCGAAGAAGCCGTCGCGAGCGGCCTGGCGCATGCGATTGGCGTGGTTGGGCGCGACCCAGTCGGCAAGCTCGATGGCGATGAGGCCGTCCCCGACTTCAAGCAGAAGGAGGTCAGCAGGATTAACCGGGCGCCAGTCGGGAATGCCGGTGAAATCGGGGATCTCGGTCTGAACCGGCACGATGCTGCCGGCATCAAAATACTCCACGATACCATCAACCTGCTCGGATGTCGTGCTGTCACACGCCGTACAGGCTACGAGGCAGGCCATTACCGAAACCATCAGCTTCATCGCGTCCACCGAGGGCGCAAACGCGCCCTCTCCCTCATTGTTTTCTTGTCAGCCAGTGGGCCTCGGTCCATCCGGTTCGTCAAGGCCACCTTCGGTGCCGCGAAGCGGGCTGGCGCCTTGACGAACCGGATGGACCGAGGCGAAGTCCCGGCAAGACATCAATGGACTTTTCCGCCTGCAGCAGGCGAATAGGGACCACGGTCACCTAAGCTTCCGGCGCGCCGCCAAAACGCTCGGTCCATTCCGCGACCTGGGCATCTTCGATCTTGGCAAAGAGAACGGCCGGCGGCGTGATCGCCATGCCATGTGGCAAGGCGTCAAGCAGCGCGCTGGCCGGGCCGTCGAATTCCCAGCTGCGGCGGTCGTCCGGCACACCGAGCGCGTCAAGAATCTTGCTCGCCGCTTCCGGGATGAAAGGCTGGGCGAGAATGCCGAACAGGGCGACCAGATTGAGCCCGGTCCGCACCCCGACTGCGGCCGCATCGACGTCCGACTTGTACTTCACCCAAGGCTCGGCCTTGGTGAGATACTCATTGCCGGCAGCCCAGATGGCGCGGACTTCGGCAGCCGCCTTGCGGAACTCCATTGCTTCCATATTGGCGACGAGCGCCGGCAGGCGCTGGTCCAGCTCGGCGGCCATCCAGGCCTCGTTTTCGCCGGGCGTTCCCGCCGACGGTAGCGTGCCGTCAAATTTGGAGACGGTGTATTTGGTGATCCGGTTGACGAAATTGCCCAGCACATTGGCGAGGTCCGAATTGATCAGCCCCTGGAAATGCTCCCAGGTGAAAGCCGCGTCCGAGCCTTCCGGCGCGTTCGCGGTGAGATACCAGCGCCAGTAGTCGCCCGGCAGAATGTCGAGCGCCTGGTCCATGAAAACGCCGCGCTTTTCCGAGGTCGAAAACTTGCCGCCATACCAGGTCAGCCAGTTGAAGGCCTTCAGCTTGTCGACCGTCTTCCAGGGTTCTTCCGAGCCAAGGATGGTGGCCGGGAAGGAAACGGTGTGGAAGGCGACATTGTCCTTGCCCATGAACTGGACATAGGTGACGTCGTCGGCGCCCTTGTCGGTGCGCCACCAGCTCTCCCAGTCACCGCCGCCGGCTTCGGCCCACTCGACAGTGGCGCCGATATAGCCGATCGGCGCATCGAACCAGACATAGAAGACCTTGCCTTCGAAGCCCTCACGCGGGGTGCCGTCCTGCGCCACCGGCACGCCCCATTTCAGGTCGCGCGTGATCGAACGGTCGCGTAGTCCCTCATCGAGCCATTTATAGGCGATCGACTTGGCCAGGCTCGGCCATTCAGTCGAGGCATCGACCCAGTCGCGGATCTTTGTTTCCATCTGCGTCTGCACCAGGTGCAGGTGCTTGGTCTCACGCACTTCCAGATTCTTGGATCCGGAGATTTTGGAATAAGGCTCCTTCAGATCGGTCGGCTCGAGCAGGCGCCCGCAATTGTCGCACTGGTCGCCGCGCGCGCGCTCGAAGCCGCAATGCGGGCACGTCCCCTCGACATAGCGATCCGGCAGGAAACGATCATCATCGATCGAGAAAACCTGCTCCTCGACCCGCTCGGCAATCAGCCCCTTCTCTTCCAGCACCTGGGCAAAATGCTGGGTCAGGCGGATATTGGGCGCGTTCGAGGTGCGACCGAAATAATCATAGCTCAGCGAAAACCCTTCACCGGAGCGCTTCTGGATATCGTGCTGCTCGTCGCAATAGGCGCGCACATCCATGCCCGCCGCATCGGCCGCCAGCTCGGCCGGCGTACCGTGCTCGTCCGTGGCACAGACATAGAGCACGTCATGGCCACGCAGGCGCTGAAAGCGCGCATAGACATCAGCCGGCAGCATCGACCCGGCCAGATTGCCCAGATGCTTGACGCCATTGATGTAGGGCAGAGCGCTGGTGATCAGTATACGGGCCATAATCGGAATTCTTCTCTTGCGCGGATTTCGGAGTAATGTGTTCGCGTGAAAGGCGAGTCTTCAAGGCATCGCCTTGCAGGGCGAGACATACAAGCCCTGCCTTGGGGAGGAAACAGGAAATGCCGCGAATTTTGGGATTGAATCCGCTTGCCGTGCTGGTGGCCGGATTTGCGTTGTGGATGGTTGGATTTGTTTTCTATGGGGTCCTTTTCGCCCAGTTGTGGATCGGTCTTTGGGGCTTCACCGATGCCGACCTGGCGGCGGCCGAGGCCGTGGCCGGCCCGGCCATGGCAGCAGGCTTCGCGCTGTCGATCATATTTGCCGGTTTCCTCAGTTACGCGCTGAAAGCGCTCAAGGCGGACGGCATGACGAGTGCGGTCAAATGGGCGCTCTTCCTGTGGGCCGGCTTCGTGGTCACAACCATGGCCTATGACATCATCTATGCCCTGCAACCCATCATGCTTCTGTTGCTGGACGCCTCACACAACCTGGTCGGCTTTATCGTCATGGCCCTCATCCTGACCGCCCTGGACAAGGTCGCCGTCAAGGACTGACCAGCCCAACCGACATTGAGGCGGGCGCAATTGCAGCAAACACTTGTCGCAACGCGCCCGCCCGCGTATCAGACCGTTTCTGGATGCCGGCTTAGCTCAGCTGGTAGAGCACCTGATTTGTAATCAGGGGGTCGGGGGTTCGAGTCCCTCAGCCGGCACCAGGATTTTCACTTACATCATCTCGCCTGCGCCAGGGGCCTTGCCCGGTACAGCCTCGGCGCTGCCGTCATGGCCCGTGTCGAGCGGCAGACAGAAGGTCGTCTTGCGTCCTGTCACCCGGCGATAGCGTCGCTTGACTCCCTCATTTTGTGAGAACAAAATGAGAACATGATGTCTCCCCCCCGTCCTGAAACCCTCTCTCTCAGCGCCCTGCGCCAGCGTCTGGCGACCCTTGATCCGGCCAAGCCCGGCCACCCGGGCCAGGCCGGCGCGGAAGACGGGCCGAACCTGCCCTGCGCCCGGCCGGGCCAGGTCGTCGAGCTGCGCCCGCAAACCTATTTCGACACGCCGGCCTCGCTGTGCATTCTGGCCGGCATGTCGGTGATGGCCAGCCATCAGCGACAGGGGCCGATCCTGTGGTGCCGTCGCCGGGCCGATCCACGGCAGGATTTCGGCGATCCCTACCCGCACGGCCTGCAGCAATGGGGCATCGATCCCTCCCGCATCCTGCTGGCCCTGGCCCGCGATCAGGCTGGCGTGCTCTGGGCCATGGAGGAAGGCGCCCGGGCGCCGGAACTGGCCGCGATTGTCGGCGAGACCGGCAGTGGTCATGCCTACGGCCTCACGCCCAGTCGCCGGCTGCAACTGGCAGCGGAGAAACACGACACCGCCGTGCTGCTCCTGCGCCCTTTCGACGATATCGCCCCCAGTGCCGCCCGGCAGCGCTGGCGCATTGCCGCCGCGCCCGGACCGGCCGCGCCCTGGACCGGGGCTCGCGGCCTGCCTGCACCGGGAGCCCGGCGCTGGCAGGTCTGTCGGGAACGGGGGCGAAACGGCCGGGAGGCCGGTTTTACGATCGAGTGGAATGATGAAGCGCTATGTTTCCGCCTGCCTGCCCTGGTGGCCGAGCCAACGTCACGACCGCAACACACGCCGGCAGGGGCAGAGCGGATCGCCGGATGACGACGCCCTGGCACTTGTCATCCGCGGCGCCGGCGGACAGCGGCTGCATGCCGTCAACCGCACCGCCGCCCGCCTTGGCCTGACGCCGGGCCTGACCCTGACCGATGCCCGCGCCCGCGTGCCCGCCCTGGTCACCGCTCCGGCCGATGACCGGGGGGACATCCGGGCACTCACCGCGCTGGCCCGGTGGTCGGGCCGTTGGTCACCGGTCGTTGCACCTGATCCGGCAGGGCCGGGCCTGGACGGCCTCATCCTCGACATCACCGGCTGCACCCGCCTGTTCGGCGGCGAGACGGCCCTGCTGGATGCCATGATGGAGGGGTTTGCCGAGCTGGGGTTCAGCGTGCGGCTCGCCGCAGCACCGACAATCGGTCTGGCCTGGGGAGCGGCCCGTTTCGACCCGGACAGCCGCAACCGGCCGCTGTGTATCGATCCCGATACGGCCGCCGATCGCCTGGCCGCCCTGCCGGTGGAAGCCTTGCGTCTGGCCGAAGGGGTCAGTTCGCGCCTGCGGGCGCTGGGTCTCACCCGTGCCGGCCTGCTCCTGCAACAGCCACGCGCGGCCCTGGCTCGCCGTTTCGGCCTCGACCTGCCGCGTCGGCTCGACCAGGCACGCGGGCAGGAAAGCGAACCGCTCGACCCCATTCGACCGGCCCGCGCCTTTCGCTCCAGCCTGCGCTTCGCCGAGCCAGTCCCGGGTCTTGATCCCATAAAAACCGCCCTGCCCCATCTTGTCGGCCCTGTCTGCGACCAGCTTACCAACGCCGGGCGGGGGGCAAGGCGCCTGGTCCTGAGCCTCGTCGGCAGCAACGGGCGAGCCGTCCGGGTGGCCATCGGTACGGCTGCGGCGGAACGGGACAGCGGCCACATCATCCGCCTGCTCGGTGAAAGCCTCGACCGGCTGGAAGCCGATTTCGGCCTCGGTGTCGAAGCCTTGCACCTTACCGCTCCCTCCACCGCCGCGTTCACGGCCCGTCAGGCCCGCCTCGACGGCACGCCGGGTGAGGAAGCAACCAGTCACCTTGTCGACCGGCTGCGCTTGCGACTGGGCGAAACCGGTGTGCGCCGAGCGGCCAGCCGGGAAAGCTGGTCCCCCGAACGGGCCAGCGGCTGGCGCACGGCCGATCATGCACAGGACATATATGTGACAACCAGCCCGGGCCTGCCCCTCAAACGCCCCCTCCTCCTGCTCGACCGGCCCGAACCGGTCGAAGCGTTGGCGGAAGTGCCGGACGGACCACCGCGGGTCTTCGTCTGGCGCCGGGTCCGGCATCGCATCGCCCACGCGGAAGGCCCCGAACGCATCGCACCGGAATGGTGGCGCCCCGCCCGGTCGGGTCAGCCATTGCTGAGCCGCGACTATTTCCATGTCGAGACAGCCGAAGGCCACCGCTTCTGGCTCTATCGCGCCGGACTGTACGGGCGGGAGACGGACGTTCCCTGCTGGTTCGTCCACGGCGTGTCATGAGGAGGGCAAGATGAGCGAAACCTATGCCGAGCTTGTCGCCGCCAGCAATTTTTCCTTCCTGCGCGGCGCATCCCATCCCGATG
This sequence comes from Maricaulis maris MCS10, assembly GCF_000014745.1. Taxonomy (NCBI): domain Bacteria; kingdom Pseudomonadati; phylum Pseudomonadota; class Alphaproteobacteria; order Maricaulales; family Maricaulaceae; genus Maricaulis; species Maricaulis maris. The sequence goes on from NC_008347.1 coordinate 1,989,590, forward strand.
AAATGGTGCTGGCTGCCAAGGCGCTGGGTCTTGCAGCCATCGGTCTTTGCGACCGCAACTCCCTTGCCGGCGTGGTCCGGGCGCACAAGGCAGCAAAGAAAGCCGGCATGACGCTGTGCATCGGCACACGCCTGGTCACACGCTGCGGGTTCGAACTCGCGACCTATCCCCGCGACCGGGCCGCCTATGCACGCCTGTCCCGCCTGCTGACCCTGGGCAAGCGCCGGACCGTGAAAGGCAAGTGCGATCTGGGCCTCGAGGATGTTCTTGACCATGCCGAAGGCCAGGTCTTCATTCTCCTGCCCCCGGCCGATCCGGGTCCGGACTGGCAGGACACGGCCCGCCATTTCTGCGCCGCGGCCCCGGACGGGGCCTGCCATCTGGCCCTGGCACAACGGTTCGACGGGCAGGACGGGGCGCGTGTCTTCCGGCTGACCGGGTTTGCCGGACAGACCGGCCTGCCGCTCATCGCCACAACGGACGCGCTCTACCACACGCCGGAGAGACGGGCCCTGCAGGATGCCCTGACCTGCATTCGCGAAAAAACCACGATCGACACCGCCGGTTTCAGGCTGGAGGCCCATGCCGAACGCCATCTCAAACCGCCGGCCGAAATGGCGCGGCTGTTTGCCGCCCATCCCGAAGCCGTGGCCAATACAATGCATCTGGCCCGACGCCTGCGCTTTTCCCTCGACGAGATCGCCTACCAATATCCCGACGAAATCATGGAGCCCGGCGAGACAGCCATGCAGACCCTGACCCGGCTGAGCCGGGAAAAGGCGGTCTGGCGCTATCCCGACGGCATTCCCGACAAGGTCGCCGCGGCGATCGAGTATGAACTCACCCTGATCAGGCAACTCGACTACGCGCCCTATTTTCTCACCGTCTACGACATCGTCCGCCATGCCCGCAGCCGCGGCATTCTCTGTCAGGGACGCGGGTCGGCGGCCAATTCCACCATCTGCTACTGCCTCGGCATCACCTCGGTGGATCCAGCCCGGATCGACCTTCTGTTCGAGCGCTTTGTCTCGGCCGAACGCAATGAACCGCCTGATATCGACGTTGATTTCGAGCATGAACGTCGCGAGGAGGTGATCCAGTACATTTACGGCAAATACGGTCGCCACCGAGCCGGCATGACGGCCACCGTGACCACCTATCGCAGCAAGGGGGCAATCCGCGACATCGGCAAGGCAATGGGGCTATCGCCGGACCTGATCGATGCGCTGGCGCGTGCCGTCTGGCACGGGTCAAGCGCTGGCGTGCCGGAGGCGGATATCCGGGCCATGGCCCTCGATCCGGACGAGCAGCGCCTGGCGCTGGCCATGCGTCTGGTGCGCGAACTGATCGGCTTTCCGCGCCACCTGTCCCAGCATCCCGGCGGCTTCGTCATCACCCGCGACCGGCTCGACGACATCGTTCCCGTGATGAATGCCGCCATGGCCGACCGTACCATGATCGAATGGGACAAGGACGATATCGAAACCCTCGGCCTGATGAAGGTCGATGTGCTGGGCCTCGGCATGCTCAGCGTCATCGCCAAGGCATTGGCGCTCCTGCGCGAGGCCTATGGCCGTCGCGAAAGCCTGGCCAGCCTGCAGGACGAGGATCCGCGTGTCTATGACATGATCTGCGAGGCCGACACGGTCGGCGTTTTCCAGATCGAAAGCCGGGCCCAGATGTCGATGCTGCCGCGGCTGAAACCGCGCCAATTCTATGATCTGGTCATCGAGGTCGCCATCGTCCGGCCCGGCCCGATCCAGGGTGACATGGTCCACCCCTATCTGCGTCGCCGCGAGGGCCGCGAGAGAATCGACTACCCGTCACCCGAATTGAAGGCCGTTCTCGGGCGCACGCTGGGCGTCCCCCTGTTCCAGGAACAGGCCATGAAGATTGCCGTGGTCGCGGCCGGCTTCACGCCGGCCGAGGCGGACGGGTTGCGCCGGGCCATGGCAACTTTCCGTCATGCCGGCATTATCCACGAATTCCGTCACCGCTTCCTGGAGGGCATGATCAAAAACGGTTATGCCCCGGAATTTGCCGAACGTTGTTTCAAGCAGATCGAAGGATTTGGCGAATACGGATTCCCGGAAAGCCACGCTGCCAGCTTCGCCCTCCTCGTCTATGTCTCGGCCTGGCTGAAGTGCCATTACCCGGACGTCTTCTGTACCGCCATCCTGAACGCCCAGCCCATGGGGTTTTACGCCCCGGCCCAGCTGGTCCGCGATGCCCGCGAACATGGCGTCGACATACGCCCGCCCGATATCAACCACTCTGCCTGGGACTGTACGCTGGAAGCGGGATCGGAGCCGGGGCCGGATGTCAGACCAAACCGGAAGGGCGCACACCAGTATGCGGTGCGCCTGGGCCTGCGTCAGGTAAAGGGCCTTGCCGACGCCGCCGCCGCGCGCATCGTCGTGGCGCGCCAGGCGGGCGGACACTTCATCTGCGTGGAAAGCCTGATGCGGCGGGCCGCCCTGTCGCGCCGCGCCCTCGACCAGCTCGCCAATGCTGACGCCATGCGCTCGCTCGGACAGGACCGACGGGCGGCGAGCTGGCAAGCGGCCGGTCTGGCAACGTCCGCCCTGCCTCTTTTCGCGGCCGGCGAAGGCGCCGAAACCGCCAACGGCGAAACCCCTCCGCCCTTGCCCGACATGCCGGCCAGCGAACAGGTCTATCGCGACTATCGCAGCCTCGGCCTCAGCCTGAAAGGCCATCCGCTGGGCTTCTTCCGGCAGGCGCTGTCCGAACGCGGCCTGGTTGAGGCACGCGCCCTGAAGACCCTGCCCAATGGCAGCCAGATCGATCTCGCCGGCCTGGTCCTGATCCGTCAGCGGCCCGGCTCGGCGAGCGGAATCGTCTTCGTCACCCTGGAAGACGAAACCGGGGTGGCCAACCTGATCGTCTGGGGCAAGGTCTTCGAACGCTTTCGTCGCACCGTCATCGGCGCCCGCCTGCTGCGCGTAAAGGGCCGGCTGCAACGCGAAGGCCGGGTGATCCACATCATCGCCGAGACCCTGATCGATGAAAGCTGGCGGATCGACTCGCTTCAGGATGACGGTGATGGCTGGAACGACCGCAGCCTGTTGCATGGCGACGACTTCCGGGCCGGGACCGAAGCCGATCCGCGGCCCCTCGGTCACAATCGACAAGCCGACACGGCCGCCCGCCGTGCCGTGGCCCTGCAGCGTTCACGGGATTTCCATTAGGGCGGGCCGGGCTTTGCGCGGATTGGGTTGCTCTTGTTCGGGGTGCCGGACAGGCCGGCGCCCGGCCAGTTTCAGACAGCAAGACGCCCCCGGCCTGGTTGGCTCGGGGGCGTTTTGTATTTGAGATTTGTGGAGGATTTCCTGTTGGATCTATCGTGCAGACCGGGCAGCGACCTACTCTCCCACACCTTAAGATGCAGTACCATCGGCGCTCGGGGTCTTAACGGTCGTGTTCGGGATGGGAACGTGTGCGGTCCCCCTGCAATAACCACCCGGTCAGCGCGACAGATCCGAGGAAAGAAGAGACATTCTGATTTATTGAGGTGTTGCTTTGTTCGACGAAGCGTTCGCCGGACATGAGCATCTTCAAGATCAAGACAATCGAGTAATTAGTACCAGTCAGCTTCATGCGTCACCGCACTTCCACATCTGGCCTATCAACGTGGTGGTCTTCCACGACTCTCAAGGGAAAACTGGTTTTGAGGGGGGCTTCCCGCTTAGATGCATTCAGCGGTTATCCCTTCCGTATATAGCTACCCTGCTATGCTGCTGGCGCAACAACAGGTCCACCAGAGATACGTCCACCCCGGTCCTCTCGTACTAGGGGCAGCTCCTCTCAATTTTCCGACACCCACGGCAGATAGGGACCGAACTGTCTCACGACGTTCTAAACCCAGCTCACGTACCGCTTTAATTGGCGAACAGCCAAACCCTTGGGACCTGCTCCAGCCCCAGGATGCGATGAGCCGACATCGAGGTGCCAAACAATGCCGTCGATATGGACTCTTGGGCATCATCAGCCTGTTATCCCCGGCGTACCTTTTATCCGTTGAGCGATGGCCCTTCCATGCGGGACCACCGGATCACTATGGCCGTCTTTCGACTCTGCTCGACCTGTCAGTCTCACAGTCAGGCGGGCTTATGCCATTGCACTCAACGAGCGATTTCCGACCGCTCTGAGCCCACCATCGCGCGCCTCCGTTACTCTTTGGGAGGCGACCGCCCCAGTCAAACTACCCACCAGACAGGGTCCCGGACCCAGGTTCATGGGCCGCGGTTAGATATCAACAATCATCAGGGCGGTATTTCAAGGATGTCTCCACCAGAACTGGCGCCCTGGTTTCATAGACTCCCGCCTATCCTACACAAATAATCGCTAATACCACTGTCAAGCTGTAGTAAAGGTGCACGGGGTCTTTCCGTCTGACCGCGGGAACTCCGCATCTTCACGGAGAATTCAATTTCGCTGAGTCTATGCTGGAGACAGCGGGGAAGTCGTTACGCCATTCGTGCAGGTCGGAACTTACCCGACAAGGAATTTCGCTACCTTAGGACCGTTATAGTTACGGCCGCCGTTTACCGGGGCTTCAATTCGGAGCTCTCACTCCTCCTTTTAACCTTCCGGCACCGGGCAGGCGTCAGACCCTATACGTCGTCTTGCGACTTCGCAGAGCCCTGTGTTTTTAGTAAACAGTCGCCACCCCCTGGTCTGTGCCCCTCCACACTGGTTGCCCAATGCAGAGGCTCCCTTCTCGCGAACTTACGGGAGCAATTTGCCGAGTTCCTTCAGCATAGTTCTCTCAAGCGCCTTGGTATGCTCTACCAGTCCACCTGTGTCGGTTTGGGGTACGGTCTAATGTGGGAGCTATTTCCAGGGACCTCTTCGCCGCCAGTTCAATCCGATAAGGACTGACGACACACGAGATCCGTCACTACCCACTGGTGCAGGAATATTAACCTGCTTCCCATCGACTACGCATTTCTGCCTCGCCTTAGGGGCCGACTAACCCTGCGCTGATTAGCATTGCGCAGGAACCCTTGGACTTTCGGCGAGAGTGTCTCTCACACTCTTTATCGCTACTCATGTCAGCATTCTCACTTCCGATACCTCCAGCGGCCCTCGCGGGTCCACCTTCATCGGCCTACGGAACGCTCCGCTACCACTCGATCAAAGATCGAATCCGCAGCTTCGGTGTATCACTTAAGCCCCGTTACATTTTCCGCGCAGGAGCGCTTGACCAGTGAGCTGTTACGCTTTCTTTAAAGGATGGCTGCTTCTAAGCCAACCTCCTGGTTGTCTAAGCACTCCCACATCGTTTCCCACTTAGTGATAACTTAGGGACCTTAGCTGGCGGTCAGGGCTGTTTCCCTCTTCACTACGGACCTTAGCACCCGCAGTGTGTCTGCCTCGCAGTACTCCAT